>NZTO01000011.1 GCA_002703375.1 Fidelibacterota bacterium
CAGATATATACATCGTACCATTGGCATCTTCAGCAACCAATCTATTGGCCTGATGAAAGTAATTTTGGTAACACCTATCAAAAAGCTTGGGAGTCAATGGTTTATGGAGGAGAAAATCCAGAAAATAATTTAGAAGAAATTTTTGGTTCGGATGATAGGGTTGCCGCATATCAATATAGAATTAGAAATTCAATATCTTTGATGAGTGGATCTAGATCTGGTGCTCAGATAAGTTATACTGGATGTTTAATTGAGAATATTAATAGTTTGTCATCTAATAACTCGCTCGGTTATTATTCAGGATGGAATAATAGTTTTATCGAAAGTAGTAATTGGATGACTCCTGGAATGAATCCAAAATTAGATATTGTTATAGTACCTTATCATCATCCAATTGCACCTTTAATTGATGAAAATACACTTCGTAAAGAGATTCAAATATATAAGCATTTATATCCAGATATATGGGGTAACGAAAACATATCTGTTGGCTTTTTTCCCCCTGAATTATCTTTTTCTACGAGAATTATTAAAGTACTTGTAGAGGAGGGAATTGATTGGGTTTATGTTGGCAATAATCATATATCAAGATCTGTTGAAAATTTTCCAATTACTTTTGGATCAAACGGAGAAATGTGTGATCCTCCCAATCCTGCTGATCAAATCAATACTGACCAATTAAATTGGTTTAATAAACAAATAAGTAGGGGTTGTGGACCAACAAATGCATATCCCTTTTCTTATCAACCTCATTATGCTCAACATGTAGATCCTGAAACAGGTCAAATTTATAAAATTAAAGTAATCCCTGTAGCAATGGCAATGAGTTGGGAAGAAGGGGCTCAAAGTTATGGTTTATATGATATTCAGCAAATTCAAGATCAAAATGATACTCAACAACCTATGTTAATAGTATTTGCTCACGATGGTGACAATTTCTATTCTGGAGGATATTCCTATTATATGGAAGATGTTCCCAATTTTACAAATGAAGCTTTATCAAATGGAATAACTCCAACTGTAATTAACGAATATTTAGACACACATCCTTTAGATCCAAATGATATTATACACGTAGAGGATGGTAGTTGGGTTAATGCAGACGGAGATTTTGGATCACCAGATTTTATTAATTGGAATTGGCCACTAATGGATGGAAATGGAAATTATGATGTAATCAATGGGTGGTCAGAAGATGCTCGTAATTGGGCGGTTATAACAGCAGCACAAAATAGAATTGAAACTGCTGAAAATATTCAAGGTCAATTGAATATAGCATCAATTCAAAACCCTGATTTAAATGGTAGTAATTTTGCAGAATTAGCTTGGCATTATTTTCTACCATCTATTACAAGTGGCTATATGTATTATGGTACAGCCTTAGATATGGAAGTAAAACCAACTATTGCTTGTAACAATGCAGTTCAGAAAGCTGATTTACTTATNAATGAAACTAATAATGATCAAACTCCCCCAACCATTTGGATTCCCCAACAATTTCCTCATAATCCAGGTGGAATAGGATATGGAGCTTTATGGAATTATCAGCAAGTTATACATGATAAAGATTTTTGGGTTTGGTCTTTCATTTATGACGTATCTGGAATTGAGTNAGTAGAATTTTGTTATAGAATAGACAATGATGGGAAAAATCCATTAAATAGTATTCAAAATGAAACGTATTTAGGCGGCAATGAAGTTAGTGATTGGATATGCAATCAAATGAGCTTGCGTGAATTTCCTGCTGAAAATATATTTAATTTTCCCGGCATTNACTTTATAGAANTGCCAGAATATATTTCCGATCAATATTACATACATTTTCAAGATTATAATGTAATTGAAGATGGAAATAAATTACTTGATTACTATGTAAAAGCGATAGATANCTATGGTAATATCAAAAAAAGTCCAATACAACATACTTATATTGGAGATGGAAATTTAAATATTCAAAATACGGTTGATTGGTATCCAGATATTCCAGTTATNAATAATGTATTTACAATAAATTATAATTCAAATTTAGGAAATTTAAACACTCCTATTTTNATACATTTGGGCTATAATGATTGGTCAGAGATTTTATCACCTGATGCTCCAATGATATATAATCAATCATTAGATAGATGGCAATATTCGTTTAATGTTCCATCTTATGTAGAACAAATAAATTTTGTTTTTAATAATGGACAAGGAAGTTGGGATAATAATAATGGNAATGACTGGAATGTTAATGTACAAGATATATTACTAGGAGATGTCAATTTTGATAATGAATTAGATATATTGGATATTATTATTGTTTTATCATTTATTCTATTTGATAATCAAAATTATTTAGATGCAGATTTTAATGATGACGGTAACATTGATATAATTGATGTAATTGTATTAGTAGATTTTGTTTTGATTTAATATCATTTTATTTTTTATTGATAATTAACTTTAAGGATTTTTTATGAAAAAAAATATTTTTATTATACTTTCATTAATAATCAATTTACATTCAGAAGAGATAACAAATTCTACACAAATTAGTATTTCNAAAAATTGGACTCAAGAACCCAACGGTTGGACTTATCCAATGAATGTAAATGTACCCAATATTGAAGATTCTGATCAATTACCTGTTTGTATACTTTTACATGGTTTTGGTAANAANGGTGAAAATTTAATTTCTGAATGGCAAAATTTTTTTCAAAGTCANATTCTTATTGCTCCAACAGGATATTTAAATTGTTGGAATATTAGTAATGAGCCTAGNGAAGCGCCCGATGTAGNAATGATTAATGAACTAGTTGAATTATTGCAAACATATCATAATGTTGATTCAAATAGAATAAGAATTTTAGGTATTTCAAATGGTTCTGCATTGGCAAATAGAGTTTTTATTGAAAATACNAATTTAGGTATTGATATTATATGCACAATTGTGTCTCAATTNTCAGAGCCGCAGTATCATAATAATAATTTTTATTATCCAAGTGGTGAAACTGACAATAGTCAGGATTATAATGGTTATGATACTGTAATATTACCAATACANGGCAGAAAGTATTTAAATATTGGTAATATAAATGATCCAATGATACCATATTATGGTGGATANAGTGTTGGAGTAAATTTTTTAAATTCTCTTGATGCTATTTTCATAATAGCAAATAGTCAGGGTTATGAAGGGGATCAATTACACTATGAAGGCAATCAAATTGGTTCTTCGTCAGTTTATGAATATTCTTATTTATCAAATCATGTTGTTCATTTGAAAGGTAATGCTAGTCACAGTATAAATGAGATTCAGAGAGAATATATTATTGATTTTTTTTCAAAAGTANANGGTGATATTAATGGAGATAATATCTTAGATATTTTAGATATTATTACGGCTATAAACTTCATTTTATCAAATCAATATAATAGTATTTTAGATTTAAATTCGGATGGAATTATCAATATTTTAGATTTAATGCAAATGGTTGATAACATCATAAACTAATTGATTATTTTATTATATAATTAATTTTGTAAATTTTTATATGATTTTTAAAATTCTATTAAAAATAATTTCTATTTCTTTTATTTATAGTGCTTGTTCAGACTTGGATTATAATTTGTGTCTACAATATTCTGAATACTGCGAATGGAACAATGAAACTAATTCCTGTCAAGATATTGGAGAAAATGATGGTGGCAATAATGATTATATTGAACCAAGTTGTATACCATTTGATCAAACTGATCCTATACCTATTAATACTAATGATTATGTTAATATGTGTATGGAATATTTAGGGGTACCACCTACAGTTGATTGTGGAGATGGAGTACATATACCCATTTATGTAAATGGTGAAGAGGTATTTGCAGATCAGCCAGCAGGTTTTTGCGATGACCCAGATTTTAAAGGTACGTGTAATATAGGATCTAGAGTTGGTAGGGTTGAAGGGATTGATATAAATGGTAATACAATACCAGAGGTTGTATGGGTATTTTTTTGTCGTTCAGCAGGTCAAGTTTTATTTGAACAGACGGGTGCTGTTTCAGTCCAAATGATTGGATACAACACTGAAAATGGAGCGACTTGTTTCTTTGAATCTCCAGATGCTATTGGAGATAATATACAATCACAATATTTGTATTATGATGATAGTGGATTTTTAGATGGCACATTACCATCTTTTGGCTCAGATGAATTTGATCAAATATTTCATTCACCTTCAGTTTCAAATACTAATTGTATGTCTTGTCATACCAGTGATCCTTTCATACATGATCCTTGGTTAGATAATGCTAAGTTACCAACAGATTCATCTCAAACAGTCGTACCAAAATATGAATATGATGGTATCAATTTACCTTATTTTGCTGTTGGAGGATATGGTAGTCAATATAGTAATGCCAGTATACATATAGAAGGTAATGATTGTTTGAGTTGTCATAGGTCTAGTATGGAATTAGCTACTTCAACTTTTGATGCTTTAGGCAATGTTGTTGTAAATGAATTTATGCCACCTTATGATCCAGGATCATTAATAGATCCATACAATGAACTTATAGATTGTTGGATTGATGGTCCTGAAAATACGGAAGATTGTTATTGGATGATTCCACCAGGAGGAGATTGTGAAACTGAGATTATCGGATTTGAAAATATCGATTTTGAGGGTGATATTAATAATGATGGAATTATAGATATTTTAGATATTATTTTGGTTATAAATTTAATTTTATCGTTTGAATATTTAGAAAATAGTGATTTGAACAGTGATGGAATAATTGATATTCTTGATATAATTTTATTAGTAAATATTATTTTAAATTAATTTATTATTAGCTTAATGATTAAGATTTACAATACACTATTAACATAATAATTGTTACTGAAAGTATTATTTTTTAATTTAAAATATTAAATTTCATTCAAAAAATATTTATTACAAATATTTTAAAAATATTATCACAAAGTATATGCAGATTTGATTTTTTTTGACTTAAAACATATAATTAAAAAAAGGATATAAAAATGATAAATAATTTTATAAACAGTAAAATTAAAGCAATTATTATTACAACAGTATGTTTATTTTCATGTTCAAATGAATACGAATCTAGTGATTCGGCTGATGGCACTTGTCCTGTAACAGGTAAAGGCGCTAAAAAATTTATGACAAACAGAGATTGGTGGCCAAATCAACTTGATTTAACTCCTCTAAGACAAAAATCTAGTAAATCAGATCCGATGAGTGATGGTTTTAATTATAAAAAAGAATTTTCAAATGTTGATTACAGAGCATTAAAAAAAGATTTAACAGATCTTATGACAGATTCTCAGGATTGGTGGCCAGCAGACTATGGTCATTATGGAGGATTGATGATTAGAATGGCTTGGCATAGTGCGGGTACATACAGAACAGGTGATGGTAGAGGTGGGACTAGAGAAGGCCAGCAAAGATTTGCTCCTCAGAATAGTTTTCCTGATAATGCAAATTTAGACAAAGCGAGAAGATTACTTTGGCCAATAAAGAAAAAATATGGTAATCAAATTTCATGGGCGGATTTAATGATCTTGGGTGGAAATGTTGCTTTAGAATCTATGGGATTTGAAACATTAGGTTTTGCAGGTGGAAGAGCTGATGTATGGGAGCCTGCAAGTAATATTTANTGGGGACCTGAAAGAGAATGGCTTGCTGATGAAAGATACCATGGGGACCGAGAATTAGAAATGCCNCTAGCTGCTGTTCAAATGGGTTTAATTTATGTAAATCCNGAAGGTCCNAATGGAAATCCTGATCCNNTAGCTGCTGCAAAAGATATNAGAGAAACTTTTGGTCGTATGGGAATGAATGATAGGGAAACAGTTGCTCTGATTGCAGGTGGACACACATTAGGGAAGACTCATGGTGCTGGTGAAACATCAAATGTTGGACCAGATCCTGAATCATCAGGCATTGAAGAACAAGGCTTTGGATGGAAAAGTAAGTATAAGTCAGGTGTTGGCAAAGATGCAATAACATCTGGTCTTGAGGTCATATGGACTCCAACTCCTACAAGATGGAATCATACTTATTTAAATATATTATTTGATAATGAATGGGAGCTTACAAAAAGTCCAGCAGGAGCAAATCAATGGGTTGCTAAAAATGCAAATGCATTTTTCCCTGATGCTTTTGATCCTAACAAAATGCATAAACCAACAATGTTAACAACTGATTTATCTTTAAAATTTGATCCAGAATATGCTAAAATTTCTAAAAGTTTTATTGAAGATCCAGATGCATTTGATCAAGCATTTGCTGAGGCTTGGTTCAAATTAACGCATAGAGATATGGGACCAAAATCTAATTATCTTGGACCGGAGATTCCAAAAGAAGACTATATTTGGCAGGATCCCATACCTAGATTAAATCACAAATTAATTAATAAAACTGATATCAAAGTTTTGAAGAGTAATATTTTAAATTCAAAAATTGATATCAGTGATTTTATTAGTGTAGCATGGGCTTCTGCAAGTACCTTTAGAAGTAGCGATAATAGGGGTGGTGCAAATGGATCTAGAATACGATTAGAGCCACAAATAAATTGGGAAGTTAATAATCCAAATAATCTTAAATCCGTATTAGAAACATTACTAGCAATCCAAGTAGAATTTAATTCAAACCCTCAAAATAAATCGAAAAATAAAATGGTATCCATTGCTGATTTAATTGTTCTTGCTGGATGTGCATCTATTGAAAAAGCTGCTTTAAATAATGGATTTAAAGTAAATGTACCTTTTACTCCAGGAAGAATGGATGCTTCAAAAGAACAGACTGATGAAAAATCTTTTAATGTTTTAGAACCTTTTGCAGATGGTTTTAGAAATTATAAAAAGAAAAGTAGCTTTTTTTCAACTGAAGAGTTGTTGATTGATAAAGCTCAATTATTGAATCTAACTGTACCAGAAATGACTGTTTTAGTTGGTGGCTTGAGAGTGCTTAATACTAATTATGATAAATCAAGTACAGGAGTATTAACAGATAATCCAGGCTTATTGTCAAATGATTTTTTTGTTAATCTTCTAGATATGTCTACAAAGTGGGAATCATCATCTGAAGATAATGAGGAGTTTGTAGGTATTGATAGATACAAGGGAAATGAAAGATGGAAAGCTTCAAGAGTCGATTTGATTTTTGGATCAAACTCTGAATTAAGAGCTATTTCTGAAGTTTATGCAAGTGATGATGCTGAACTAAAATTTATCTATGATTTTATATCTGCCTGGAATAAAATAATGCAACTTGATAGATTTGATCTAATTAATATTTAAAAATCAATTCAATGATTAGTATTATATAATACCGATTTAAATTTTATACCAAACTTTATATAGCTAGTGCTTTAAATGAATTGATATTATTTTTGATAAATTTTAATATAAGGAAAAATATTAAATCATATAAAAGTTTTATTGAGATTGAGTTTCAATTAGACATAAATAATTATTAAATTAAAGATAGTGACTATTTTCAATACAATAAAAACAAAAATGAGTGATAGCCTTTTATTGACTATCATCTATACAATCGGACATTTTATTATTGCAGTTGCTTGTGTAACTTTGATTACAGGTGCCTCTCTTGAACTTGCTACACTTGATGCTTTAGTTGAACCTACTATAAATGCATTTTGGTTTTATTTTCTTCATAAAATATACACAAAATATAAAGAAAGAAAACAAAACTCTTAAACTAACAAGTTTAGTCTAAAATAATTTATCATTTCTATTTATTATTAATGATATGTCTGTATATTTTTTATTGCAATTCAGTTGCATTAATTCCTTATTTTTTCTAATTTATCTATATAATTATCAATTTATAAATAATATTAAACAAAAAAGGAATTTTAAATGACAAAATTGCCCGTGTCAGTACTTTCCGGATTCTTAGGAGCAGGTAAAACCACTGTTTTAACAAATATATTAAATAACAGAGAAGGAAAAAAAGTTGCTGTTATTGTTAATGATATGAGTGAGATCAATATTGATGAAAGTTTAGTTAAAAACGATGTTTCTTTGAATCATAAGGAAGAAAAATTAGTTGAAATGAGTAATGGATGTATCTGTTGTACTTTAAGAGAAGATCTTTTATTGGAGGTTAGAGATTTAGCTAAAAAAGGAAAATTTGACTATTTATTAGTAGAATCTACAGGTATATCAGAGCCGTTGCCAGTTGCAGAAACATTTACTTTTGAGGATGAAAATGGAAACTCTCTTTCAGATTTTGCGACACTAGATACAATGGTGACTGTTGTTGATGCTGTAAATTTTTTAAAGGATTATAATGAAGCAAAATATTTACAGGAAGTTGGAGAATCTTTAGGAGAAGAAGATGAACGAAGTGTAGCAGATTTATTAGTTGACCAGGTTGAGTTTGCTAATACTATCTTAATTAGTAAGACTGATTTAGTTGAGAAAACTGAAATTGATAAATTAATAGCCATTATTAAAACTTTAAATACTAATGCTGAGATAATTCCAATTTCTATGGGTAAAGTACCAACTAATAAAATTTTAAATACAGGTGCATTTGATTTTAATCAAGCGCAATTAGCTCCAGGTTGGCTCAAAGAAATGAGAGGTGAGCACATACCAGAAACAGAAGAATATGGTATTAGTAGCTTTGTTTACGAAGCAAGAAAACCTTTTTATCCACAAAAATTCTATGATTTTTTATATAGTAAAGAACTGTCGGGAAAATTAATTAGATCAAAGGGTTTCTTTTGGCTTGCTACCCGTCCTATGTATGCGGGCAATTGGAGTCAAGCTGGTGGTATAGCTCATCATGGTTTTGCTGGTTTGTTTTGGAAAGCTATTCCAAAAAATCACTGGCCGCAAGAAAAAGAATCAATTGATTTTATTAAACAAAAATGGGTTGAGCCATTTGGAGATATGAGACAAGAATTGGTTTTTATTGGTCAGGGTTTAGATAAAAATAAAATTTTTGAATTATTGGATGATTGTCTTTTATCAAATGAAGATCTATTATTAGGTAAAGACCATTGGTCTAAATTTCCTGATCCGTTTCCCGAATGGAAAAAAGATCAATGATCATTCCCTTAGAAAAAACCAATAAAAGAAAATTATATCAGACCAATCGCGAAAGTTATAGTACTAATAATATATCAAAAATATCAAAAATTTATGATGAAAAAATTAATGTTTTAATTTTAAAACGAGAATTAAATAATAAATTTTTTGATATAGCAAAAAAAATTTTCATTAAAAAACCAAATTTAAAATTTTCTAAAGTTCTTAGTCCTTATGAAGTTGAAGAGTCATTGATTAACGCTATCGGTTTTGAAAAAAAACTATTTCCAATATTCGAAGATATTTTTTTCTTGTCTAGTATTTTTTCTGATTTGTTTGATGTAAAAAAAATTTGGTTAAGAATTAATACGATCAATCATCCAATGTGCCCACGTTTTCACGTTGATAATGTAAAGTGTAGACTGGTTTCTACTTACTTTGGCCCTGGGATGCAATGGTTACCAAATAATAGTGTCAATAGATCAAAACTTGGATTGATTAATCACGGAATTGATGATGAAAAATCAGGTGTTTTTGAATCTAAAAATGATATAAAACAACTTGATCTTGGAGATGTAGCTTTTTTAAAGGGAGATGCTTGGAGTGGTAATGCAGGTTTAGGTGCAGTACATCGATCGCCACATTCACAAAAAAATTATAAGCGTATGTATGTAAGAATAGATTTTTCGGATATTAAATTAAATAGAAGGTATTTTAATGATTAAATTGAACGAAATAACTAAATCTTTTGATGACTTTAAAGCTGTTAATAATTTGTCATTAAAAATTAAAAAGGGCGAGATTTATGGTTTGCTTGGTCCAAATGGTGCAGGTAAATCAACGACCATAAATATTTTGTTAGGTTTTTTAAGACCGGAATCTGGAAGTGCTAAAATTAATGATATTTGTACATCAACACAATTTGATAAAACTAGAAAGATTACAGGTTATATATCAGAGAACGTTAGTTTATATCCATATCTAACTGGATTAGAAAATTTAGACTATTTTTGCAAAATAAATGGACAAAAAACAAAAAAATTAAATCTAGAATCAATTCTAATTAAATCAGGTCTTCAAGAATCAGCACATAATATAAAAATTGAAAATTATTCAAAAGGTATGCGCCAAAAAGTAGGAATTGCAATAGCATTAGCTAAAAATGCAAGTGTATATCTTCTTGATGAACCGGCTAGTGGTTTAGATCCATTAGCAAGCAATGATTTATCATCTCTATTAAAAAAAATATCAAAGGAGGGATCTACAATTCTCATGGCATCACATGATATTTTTAGAATACGAGAAACTTGTGACAGAATTGGAATTTTAAAAAATGGACAATTAGTAAATGAAATGAAAACATCAGAAGTATCAACAAAAGAAATAGAAAAAATCTATATTGATTACATGCAAAAATAGTAAATGAGCTTATGATAGATATAATTATAAATGAATGGACAAAATTTTTACGAAACTCAGTTTTCGTATATTTAAATGTATTCTTCATTTTTAGTTTGATTTTTGTTGTTTATTTAGGAATTTTACAAAATAACAGCCAAGAGACGAATAGGAAAATTGTTGAGGATGAAGTCCGAGAACAATGGGATAATTTAGAACCTATGAACCCTCATAGTGCTGCTCATTATGGATCATATGCATTTAAACCAATGAATTTATTAAATGGTTTAGATGGGGGAGTTAATGACATAACAGGAAATGTAATTAAACTAGAAGGACACGTTCAAAACGAAATATTATTTTCTGAGGCCTCTCAATCATTATCAATTTCAAAGTTTGGTAAACTAAAATCATCAATATTATTACAAATTATCATACCATTAATAATCATTTTTTTAGGATATAGTTCCATTATCAATGATAAAAAAACAGGAGTTTTAAAACTTCTTGTGGTAGAAGGCCTGATGCTAAGAAAGATTATTTTTGGTAAATCTTTAAGTATATGGTTGTATGGTTTACTATTACTATTTTTGACTATTATAATTCAGATATTTAGTACGAGCAGTTTTGAATCTTTAAATAGACTTATTCTTATCATTATTTCTTATAGCCTTTATTATTATATATTAGCTGGATTAGCTCTATATTTTTCATCTATTTTCAAAAATAATACGACATCTCTATCAATTGTAATGTGTTTATGGATTGTATGGACAATTTTCATACCAAAGTTGTGGGGAAATACTGTAGAGAAAGTATATCCATTGCCAAGCAGACAAGTTTTCAAAGATAACATGAAAGAAGAACGTTCGAAGGGAATTGATGGACATAACCCTTATGATAAAAGAAGAGATATATTAAAAGAAAAATTTTTAAATCAATATAATGTTGAT
Source organism: Fidelibacterota bacterium (assembly GCA_002703375.1). Classification (GTDB taxonomy): domain Bacteria; phylum Fidelibacterota; class Marinisomatia; order SCGC-AAA003-L08. Next base: position 11,422 of record NZTO01000011.1, read on the forward strand.
AGTTTATCGCAACTTCCACTTAATTTTGATGGAATTGTAATGCAAGCAGATGAAGAATATGGGAATCAAATTTGGGATAAATATTTTGGAAAAAATTACCATATATTAGAAAAACAAAAAAAATTATTTCAGATATCAGGCATTGTTAATCCTTTTTCATCATTGCAAAGTTTAAGTATGGGATTTGCTGGTACAGATATGATGCATCATCTTGATTTTTTAAAATCAGCTGAGGATTATAGAAGATATTTTATTAAGGAGCTAAATGATCAACACGCATATGGTGGTTCAAAAACAGGAGATTGGAAGTGGACAGTTGATAGTTTGTACTTTAGATCTGTAAAAAAATATGATTATAAATCAGCAAAAATTTTTGATAAAATTAATTACTATAGCATTGATATAATTTGTTTGCTTTTATGGTTTGTAGCTGTCAATTCTTTGATTTTTTTTATAAATCGAAAAAAAAATATTTTATGATAAGATTTTTAAAAATAATGCTGAGTGAGTTTGATCATTTCAAGAGATCTCCTTTTAAGATTTTTTCACTACTATTATATACAATAGCAATCATTTATGGATGTCAAAACGGTTATACACTCTACAAAAAACATAATTTAGAAATTAGTAATATTAAAACTAAAATAAGTGATTCTCAATCAAAAATGATGAAAACATTTGATGATATAGAATCTGGTAGTATTGAAAAACCTAGGAGAGACCCCACCACTCCGTATTGGGCTGTAAGAAATACATCAACATACTCATTTAAGTATCCATCAAAATTAATGGTATTTAGTATTGGTCAAGCTGAACAATATGGATATTATAAATATATTACAAATTGGAGCACAGTATTTGATGAAGATCTAGCACATGAGATTGCCAATCCAGAACGTCTTGCAATAGGAACTATTGATTATAATTTTATATTTCTATATCTGACTCCAATTTTATTAATTATTCTTTTATTTAACATTGGTGGGTTAGAAAAAGATTTGAAATTTGAAAATCTTATTTTGCTAAATAATATTTCTAAAAACTGGTGGATTTTCTCTAGATTTTCGTTCTATTATGTTTTAAATAGTATTTTAATAATATGTTGTCTTTTATTTTATGTTTTTCGTTTAGAATTTGATGAAGCAAATTTTAATTATTTTTTGAATTTATTTTTTATTATTTGTATATATCTTTTATGTTGGTTTGCTATTTTTTATACAATAAATATTTTCGGAAATGGTAGTTTAGATCAATCAATTAAAATGGTAAGTATTTGGTTAATATTTTGTATAGTTATCCCTGGCTCAATTCATCAGGCATCTTCAATAAAATATCCAACTAATTATATGCTTGATTATTTAAACGTCAGTAGAGAAAAAAGTAATGAAATTTTTAGTTTATCATCAGATTCGTTAAACAAAAAATTAATGAATTCGTATAAATTCTTAAAATCCTCAACACATGCGAAAGATTCTATTGTTAGTAAAAGTATAATTAATAGAAGTGTTTCTGCAATCATTAATGATTTAAATAAAAATGTTAATTATCAAATTGAATCTAAAAACGAAAAGAAAAATAAATTTATAAATAGTTTTAATATTTTTAATCCAGTTACTTTTTGTCAAAACAAGATTAACAAAATTGCTGAAACTGATTACTATTCTTATAAAAAGTATAGATTTCAAATACAATCTAAAATAGATGATCAGATTAATATGATCTTGTTGGATACTTGGAACAAAATCAAAATTAACAAAATAAAATACTTACAATACATTGATGAATTAAAATAATTCACTTAATGTACACACTTTTTTTTAGACACAGGTTATCTGTAAGTTATGTTATTAATAATAGTAAAATTAATTATTCAAATAATCATTTATATTTTTAAGGAGAAAAATGTCAATATTAAAGAAATATCAAGTCGCGCTTGAATTACTGGATAAAGATAAAATTGAAGAGTGTATTCATGATGATTATGCTTTTACTAATTACTCCCAAGGAAAAGTATTCAATAAAACTGAAGTTGTTCAGTGGGCAATGACTGGTGATGTTAAAAGAGAAAAAATTAGAATTTTATTTGAAAATGATGAAGTTGGTGTTGAACATGCTTTTGTTTCATTTAATGATGGTAACAAGCAAGCTGTACTTGCATTTTATACATTTAAAGATGGAAAAATTCACTCAGTCGAAACAGGTGCAACAAATATTACAAAATAATTTATTACATAATTAAAATTATTTATGAAACCAAAAAATGATCATTATGATGTAATTATCATTGGCTCTGGAATGTCAGGACTTACCTGTTCTTCACTTTTAGCTTTAGAAGGTAAAAAAGTATTAATGCTTGAAAAACATTTCAAGTTTGGAGGATATACGCATACTTTCAAAAGGAATGGTTTTGAATGGGACGTTGGAATACATTATATTGGTTCTGTTCACAAAAAAAATACATTTTCAAGAAAAGTTTTTGATAAAATATCAAACAATAAACTCAAATGGAATAAAATGAGTTTAAACTATGATCGTATCATTTTTCCAGATAAATGTTATGATTTTATTGCTCCTAAAAAAAAATTCATTGAAAAGATAAAAGAGTATTTTCCCAAAAACGCTTCTGAAATAGATCATTACATTGATATGTTAAGGGAAGTAAATAAAAGCTCAATGAATTTTTTTGCCGCTAAAGCATTGTCTGGTATATCAGAATTTATGTTAAGACCTTTTTTAACAAGAAAGTTTTTAAAGTATGCAGATATGACTACATATCAAGCGCTATCTTCTATTACATCAAGTGAAAAACTCATTTCAGTATTAACTGGACAATGGGGAGATTACGGTATGCCTCCTAGAGAGAGTAGTTTCGTTATACATTGTATGATAGCAAATCATTACTTAGATGGCGCAAGTTATCCCGTTGGTGGATCAAGAAATATAGCTGAAACAATTATACCTGTAATAAAAAACAATGGTGGTGAGGTAGTTAAAAATTGTGGAGTTGATAAAATTTGGATAAAAAATGGGAAATCAAAGGGAGTAATTTTAGAATCTGGAGAAAAAATTTCATCTGATACAGTTATTTCAACAACTGGTGTTCACAATACAATTAAAAAACTTGATGAGAACAACAAAGTTTTAAAATATTACGAGAAAAAAATAGATTCAGTTGAACCATCTTCTGGTCATGCTTGTTTGTATATCGGATTTGATGATTCAAACAAAAATCTGGGTATTAAGGATACAAATTTATGGGTTTATCCATCATACAATCATGATCAAAATGTAATTGATTTTAATAAAGATCAAAATAATGATTTTCCGGTTTTGTATATGTCTTTTGCTTCATCAAAAGACCCTGAATGGAATAAAAATTATCCATCTAAATCAACAATGGAGGTCATTGTTCCATCGAGATTTGAAAATTATAAACAATGGGCAAATAAATCTTGGCGAAAAAGAGGACAAGAATATGAACATTATAAAGAAGAGTTATCTCAAAGAATTATTAAACAAGTTTATAAACATTGTCCGCATCTAAAAAATAAAATTTCATTTTATGAATTATCAACGCCATTAAGTACAAAAAGTCTAGCTAATTATAGATTCGGTGAGTTATATGGTATTAATCATACTCCACAAAGATTTAAACAAAAATGGTTAAAACCAAAAACACCTATTAAAAATCTTTTTCTATCAGGTCAGGATATTGTAACAGTAGGTTTAGTAGGTGCTCTTAGCTCTGGGGTTTTAACTACATCTGTTTTACTTAAAAAAAATATGTTTAAAAGGATTTAAAAATAAATAGTTTTAATCAAATTAACATTTAGAAAGGATGAATATGATAAGTGTAAAATTTTTACTTCGAATATTAAGTGGTTTTTTAGTACTTTTTACTCTTGGAGGTGTTTTTTCTCCAGAAGAAATGATGAAAAGTTTTGGAATGCGTTATACTAAAGAAGCTGCCGCAGTAGTTCCTTTTGCTCTTATGGGACAATTATTTTTAATTATTTTAACTCTACAAATAATCAATTGGATTAAAGATCTTTCAAAAGTTAAAATGACATATTCGTTTATAACGTTCATGCCTGTTTGTTTAAATGTATATCAGGCAGTAACAGGAGTTGTACCACTCACAATAGCCTTTTATTTTGAACAAGCAATTTGGTTGACTTTTGTAATATCATTTTATATTGTAAAAAAATAATTCATAACATGAAATTAAATAAATTAGTTTTGGTAGTATCAGTTTCTTTTCTTGTTTTATCATGTATAAATAATAATAAAAATAAAATTGTTTATCCTTACACTAAAACTGTAGCGCAAGAAGATGATTATCACGGAACAATTGTAAAAGATCCGTACAGATGGTTGGAGGATATGGATTCTAAAGAAGTTAAAGATTGGATTTTTGAACAACAAAAATTAACTGAATCCTATATTGATCAAATCCCACAAATTGTTGAAATTGAGAATAAGTTAAAAGAACGTTGGAATTATCCAAGAATGTCTCTTCCGTTTCATCGTAACAATCGCTATTTTTTTTATAAAAATTCTGGACTTCAAAATCATTCTGTACTTTACTATAAAGATGGTTTAAATGGTGAAGAAAAAATATTATTAGATCCTAATATTTTAAGTGAGGATGGTTCGTTATCAGTTTCAATGGTAAGTGTAAGTAAAGATGGTAAACTATTGGCTTATGGTATTTCTAAAAGTGGTAGTGATTGGGATGAATATTTTGTCAAAGATATTGATACGGGAAAGAATTTCGCAGATCATTTAAAATGGATTAAATTTTCAAAAGCTTATTGGTTACCAGACGGAAGTGGATTTTTTTATAGCAGATATCCTGAGCCGTTAGAAGGAGATGAATTTAAAAATCAAAATCAATTTAATAAACTTTATTTTCACAGGATTGGTACAGAACAATCAAAGGATAGTTTAATATATGAAGATTCATTAAATCCTGATTATGGTTTTTATTCTTGGGTAACTAATGATGAACAATATCAAATATTAGGTGTTTGGTCTGGATCAAATAATAATAATTTACTTTACTATAAAAAGAAAGGATCAAAAGAAAAATTTCAGCCTATAATTGATGAATGGATTGGAGATTTTAGATTAATTCATAATATTGGTTCAGAATTTTATATACAAACAACTTTCAATTCTCCTAAGGGAAGAATTATTAAGATTGATATAAATGATCCAAGCCAGAAAAATTGGAAAAATATTGTAAATGAAAATGAAAATACCCTTCATTCTTCAAAGGTAGTCAATACAAATCAAATTTTGATAACATATAAAAAGGATTTAATTCATAATTTGCATTTACATGATATCAATGGAGAATATATAGATGAGGTTAGTCTCCCAAGCAAAGGTTCACTAAGGATTTCTGCTAATTGGGATGATAGCGAAATTTTTTACAGTTTCACATCTTTTTTATATCCAACAACAATCTTTAAGTTAAATCTAAATTCTGGTTTATCAGATCTTTATTGGGAGGCTGATATTAATTTTGATAATAATCTATACACAGTTGATCAAATTTTTTATGATAGCAAGGATGGTACTCAAATTCCTATGTTTATCATTTATAATAATAAAATGAAGAAAAATAGTTTGAATCCCACCTATTTGTACGGTTATGGTGGATTTAATGCTGGATTAACTCCCTATTTCTCTTTATCAAGACTATCCTGGCTTGAGTTAGGAGGTATCATTGCATTGCCAGGTATAAGGGGAGGGAATGAATATGGTGAAGATTGGCATAAAGATGGTATGCTTGGCAATAAACAAAATGTATTTGATGATTTCATAAGTGCTGCTTCGTATCTTATTGAAGAAAAATATACAAATCCTAATAAATTAGCTATTGGTGGAGGAAGTAATGGAGGTTTATTAGTCTCTGTTTGTGCCCTCCAACAGCCTGATCTTTTTAGAGTAGTTGATTGTTCTGTACCAGTAGCAGATATGTTGAGNTACCATAAATTTACNATTGGTTGGGCTTGGATACCAGAGTATGGTAGTTCTGATGATCCTGAACAATTTCAAGTTTTATTCAATTATTCNCCNNTTCATAATGTAAAAAAAGGTGTAAAATATCCTTCCATGCTTATTTCTACTGCAGATCACGATGACAGGGTTGTTCCACTNCACTCATATAAATTAGCTGCAACATTGCAAGCAAAACAATATGGTAAAAATCCTATTTTATTNCAAGTTCACAGTAAATCAGGTCATGGTGCAGGCAAACCAACTGAAAAAATTATAAAAGAAATTGCAACTAAATGGGGTTTTATCCTTAATGAACTAGATTAGAATTTTTCTGTATTTTAATTTTTTATTAAAATTAAATATTGATTTTATATACATTTGTTAATGAATTATGCTAAAATTACAGATCCGTGCAGTCCATATACTTTTTCTAGAATAGAAAAAAAGATACAAAACAGAACAGTATTAGCTGCAATGACAAATATGCAAAGTCACAAAAATGGTGTGATTTCAAAATCAGAAATTGATTGGCTTGTAGAAAGAGCAAAAGGTGGTTTTGGAATTATAACAACAGCTGCAACAAATGTATCCATTGAAGGCAAGGCTTGGAATGGAGAATTTGGGACATACAATGATATGCATATTCCAAATTTAACCAATTTAACAGAAAAAATACATCAATTCAAAAGTTTGGTAATTGCTCAATTATTTCATGGGGGCATAAAGTCTCCTCAAAATATTACAGGTATGATTCCAATATCTGCTTCTGCTTTCAATTGTGAAAATTCTGAAACAGGTAAATGTCGTCAAGCATCAATTAATGATATTCAAAGAATTATTAAAGACTTCCAAAATGCAGCTATTAGATGTGTAGAATCTGGATTTGATGGAATAGAAATTCATGGTGCTCATGGATATTTAATATCACAATTTTTAGGCACCAAATCAAATATTCGAACAGATGAATGGGGTGGTGATTTAGAAAATAGATCAAGATTTCTTATTCAAATTATTAAATCAATAAAAAAAGTAGTACCTGAAAATTTTATTTTTGGCATCAGAATTTCACCGATTATTGAAAATATTGGTATAAACCTTAATGATACAATAAATCTAATTGGTATTTTGAAAAAACTAAATTTAGATTTTATTCATCTTTCTTGCTGGGATGTATTTAGTAAAATGGATTTTAAAAAATATAAAAATAAAACCTTAACTGAAATAATATTAAAAAGTCATACTAACTTACCTGCCATTATTAGTACTGGAAATGTTTGGTCAAGTTTGGATGCTCAAAGATTAATGATTCAAGGGGCTGATTTAGTTGGAGTGGCAAGAGTTGCAATACCCTATCCATTTTGGGCTAGTGATATTTCGAATCAAAATTATAATCCAAAAAAACCACCGTTTAGTGAAGACCTTTTATATAAAGCAAAATTAAGCAGGAAATTTATTGAATACATGAAAAATTGGGAAGGTTTTGTTAAATAAGATAAATTAGAATTATAAATTAAAAATGAGTTTTAAAAAAAATAAAATCAAACCTAAAGCCTTGTCTAGAAAAGATTTCATAATAAAAACTAGTGTTGCTGTTGGATCTGCAATATTTATTCCAAAAGTTTTATTCAGTCAAGAGTGTGAAAGTACAACGCAAGATATTTTAGGACCTTATTTTGTAGAGAATGCTCCATTAAGAACAGTGATTGCTCATGCAGATGAACCTGGACAAAGATTGTTTATTGCTGGAAGAATATTGCAGTCTGATTGTGAAACACCTATAGCAGGGGCAATGATTGAGATTTGGCATGCAAATGATGTTGGATGTTACAGCATCAATTTAGATTGTATAACTGGTAATCCAGATAATGATTATTTTAATTTAAGAGGTAAAATGTATAGTAATCAATCTGGACAGTATGCCTTTGAAACTATCCTTCCTGGATATTANGGTAATCGACCAAGGCACATTCACATAAAAATAACAACTCCATCAAATGANGTATTAATATCNCAAATTTATTTTAGTAATGATGTTTTTTGTGATACAGACCCTTGGTGTCAAAATGCTGATGANAGAATCGTCTCACTTCAAGAAAATAATAATGGCTTTTATGGAGAATTGGACTTTAACTTGGAAACANNAGTGGATGGTTTAATCCTAGGNGATGTTAATTTTGATGGAAATGTNGATATTTTAGATTTATTAACTGTAGTTGATATNATTCTTGATAATNCAGATGCTGATGATTTTCAAATNTATGCNGCTGATNTAAATGAAGATACCATAATAGATATTTTAGATATTATAGCAATACTTAATATAATTTTAAATGTTAATCNATCATTTAAGGCTTTAANGAAAAGTAATTTANTAATTGATAATCAAATTGTTTCCATAGATGTTGTAGGAGATATTGCTGGTATTCAATTACAAACTAGCGGAGATTTTAAGATAACAAGAAATTTATTACCTGATGGATGGGCATTGCATCATACAAAAGATACAATTTTAATTTTTAATCAATATGGGAATTTAAATATACCAAAGAAATTATTTGAATATAATGGCAAACTTAGAATTGTTTCTAATACTGTTACCGGATGGAATTTTCAGCGTCAGCAAGCAGATATAAATATTAATGATCAGTTTTTTAAATTATTAGATCCTTATCCCAACCCATTTAATCCAAAAACCAATATAATTGTTAATGTAAAACAAAAAAATACCATTAGAATTGTTGTTTCAGATATTAGAGGAAGGGAATTATCAGTTTTATATGACGGATTTTTAGATATCGGTAAACATAGTTACACTTGGAATGCAAAAAATTATCCAACTGGAATTTATTTTGTTAAAGTAATAAATCAAAATCATCAAAAAATTAAAAAAATTATGTTAGTCAAATGATCAAGTTTGTTTTTATAACTTTTTTTATAGTAAATATTTTATTTTCTAATGAATTACGTTTTGATAGTGCATCTAGAACCAGATTTGATTTTCAAAATAATAATTTATCTCATTCATTAATTAATAACCTTAGAGATGAGGATGAATTATTAAATTTCATACAAAATACTATGCAAACTCATTTGATACCAGGGGTTTCCATTGCAATTGTAAAAAATGATAGAATAGTATGGGAAAAACAACTGGGTTATGCTGACATTAGCGAAAGTATAATGACAGATAATAATACCCTATTTATTTTATCATCAATTTCTAAAACAATTACAGCGACGGCTTTAATGAAATTATATGAACAAAACTATTTTAACCTAGATGATACAATTAATGATTACATACCATTCGATATAACTAATCCAAATTATCCTTTAACTAATATAACTTTCAGAATGCTTTTGACACATACATCAAGTATTAGAGATAACTGGAATGTTATGCCATATTATGATGGTGACTCTGATTTGGATTTAAATTATTATCTGCAAGAATATTTTACATATGATGGCGAATTTTATAATGAGAGCTTGAATTATACAGATTCAATGCCTGGAATGAATTACCAATATAGCAATATTGGTGTTGCTTTAATTGGATTACTTGTAGAACAAATTTCAAATCAGGAATTTAATNAATTTTGTAATCAAAATATTTTTGAACCGCTTGAAATGAATGACACATATTGGTTTCTATCNGAAATAGAAAATGAGGATCAAATTGCAACACCTTATCATTTCAATGGTGAAAATGGTGATNATTGCTNNCAAATAGGATGCGGAGTTTATAATCAAAATAATCCTTGTCAGTGTGATCCTTTATGTATTGATTATGATGATTGTTGCATTGATTATGATGGAATATGTGGAGAAAATGGAACTGGAGCAGACCCTGAGAATTTAAATCCACAGGAACATTATGGATATTCAGATTATCCATCGGGTCAACTTAGAACATCTTCAAACAACCTTGCTAAATTTGTTTCCATGTATATTAATGAAGGTTTATACAATGGTCAAAGAATACTTAATCCTGAAACAATACAATTAATTAAAACTATTCATTTCCCAGATATAAACTCAACTCAAGGGTTAGTTTGGTATTACAAAAATCAAAATGCTAGAACACTCTTTGGCCACAATGGAGGAGATTTAGGAAGTGCAACTGAAATGTTTCTTTCGCTTGATGATAGTATAGGTATTGTTCTGCTTACAAATTCAAATAATTATAATGGAATGATACAAATTGAAAATGCTCTTTTTGAATTTGCAGAGCAAAACAGCTTTATAATTTCAGGTGATTTAAATTCAGATAATTTGATAAATGTACTGGATGTTATTTTGATAGTTAGTTTAATTTTAAATCAAAATTTTGAAAATCTAGCTGATTTAAACTCAGATAATATTGTTGACATTCTTGATATAATCTTAATTATTAATATTATACTAAATTAATCATTTTGATTTTTATGATTATACTTTTTTCGGTAAATAAATAAAACTATTATACCGGCTAAATTAGGAAACCATACCTCTGGATTGGCCCAGTGAATTCCATCAAAAGAGAAGTCTGTCAAAGGATAAAAAATTTGTGTTGGAAAGTATTCCTTGGTGTGAAATGGTGAGTCTAAAACAATATGAAATGGCCAAGCTAGCATGGCAAATGCTATGTTTGGGTTGTATCTCCAAACACAATAGATACATATAAATGCTGGAACAAAGCTATGAGTTATATTATAATTAAAAATTATCCAGCTAGGGATATCCTGCACATTAGATCCAGATTGTCCTAAAGTATTATCAATTATTCGAATTAAAAAAAGCATACCAAAAGAGCATAAATCAGGCATAGAACCAAATAGTATTGCAAGTTTGCCGTGACCTCTGTAACCGAATAAACCTTTACCCCAAAGAGCGTGACTTAATGTATCCATATAAATTTTATGTTTTTAAATATTTAAGATTCTTATGTATGAAATTATTAAGATAAATTACACATAAATTAATTAGAATAAATTAGATAAAAAAAGTATGTGGAAAATTTATAAAAATAAAATTTTTGAATTTGATGATAAAAATTTAAATCAATTTTTAAAATTTGATTTTATAAATAGTTTTTATCAAAATGACAAAGATATTAATAATATTTTATTTATTAAAAATCAAACCATAATATATGCTAATTCTTTTATCTTGGATTTAAAAAAAGGAATCAAGTATAGTCATTCTAATTTAATAGTAAAATTATTTCTAAGATTGGTTGAAATAAGAATATTATTTTTGGGTAATTGGTATCTAAATAATTTTTCATTTTTTCAGTTGAGTGATAAAGTTGATGTAAGCGAATTAGTTTTTAATTTAAAAAATAAATTTCAAGCAGTTTTAATACCAGATTTTTTAATGAACCAGATATCAAATAACAAAAGTCTACAATTCATAAAGTTAAGAATTGAAGATGATATGATTTTTAAAATTAGAAAAAATTGGAAAAATATTGAAGATTATAAAAATGCTTTAAAAACAAAATATAGAAAAAGAATTAATTATATTGTTAATAAAAGCTCTAAGATTTTAGTTCGCCCTCTAAAAGATGACGAGTTATATAAGTATGATTCAAGAATACAGAAACTTTTTGATCAGGTTGTTGATAATTTAAAATTTAGCGGTCCTCAGTTTAATGTTAAAATACTATTATCTCTTGCTAAGAAAAAAAAAATATCAATATATGGATATTTCAAGAATGAAGAACTTTTAGCTTTTTCAACTTATTTAAATCACAATAAAGATTTAGTTTCGTATTATGTGGGTTACGATAAATTACATAATAACGAATATTCGCTTTATTCTAAAATACTTTATGAAACAATTAGAATTGGTATAGACAATCAATATGAAAAAATTATTTTTGGACGCACAGCTAACGAATTTAAAAGTAATTTTGGTGCTATTCCTTTAAAATCTTATTTATATATAAAATTTAAAAGTAGGTTTATGCATTTTATTTTCAAAATAATTTTAGAAAACACGATTGCAAATAAATGGATTCAAAGGAAACCGTTTAAAAAAACAATTATATAAAAACAAATAAAGCATTAATGATTTAGTTAATATTATTTAATTAAAATGGAGTATTACAATGGAAGCAATAGAAAATATTACATTAAGAAATTCAATCTCAAAATTACTTGAGCCTCATCCAAATCCTAAAGAAATGGAAATTGTATATCAAGCAGCACTTAGAGCACCTGATCACAAATCTTTGAGACCTTCACATTTCATTGAAATAACTGGTAAGGGTTTAGATAAGTTATCTGAAAAATTTGTTCAATATGCAAAAAAACAATTTGATAATATAACAGATGAAAAAATAGAAAAATATAGAAAAGCGCCATATCGTGCACCAATGATTATTGTACTTATTTCACATTTGAAACAGCATCCTAAAGTTCCAGAAATTGAACAAATGTTATCTACTGCAGCAGCAGCTCAAAATATATTACTAGCATTAAATGCTTTGAATTATAGTGCAATTTGGCGAACAGGTATTTTTGCTCTAAACGACGAAATAGGAAAATATTTAGGATTAAAGTCAAATCAAAAAATTTTGGGATACATCTACGTTGGAAAACCAAAAATTAAAGCAAAAAAAATACCAAATATTGATATAAATGATCACGTTATTAAGTGGCATTAAAAAATAGAAAGGATTAAGAATGGAATTTGTTTTACCATTATGTGTTATGGCATTTTTAAAAATTTTTCTTACTTTTAGATTATTATCATTAGCCTATTCTGAAATTAAGAAAAAGAATATTAAATTGAGTCAATTTAGACTATACGAAGGAGATTTTCCAGACAAATTGTGGTCGGCTAGATACCAATTTCAGAATATGTTTGAAGTACCAATATTATTTTATGTTCTATGTTTAATTAATATGAATTTAAAAAATTACAATCAAATTGATATCATTTTAGCTTGGGGTTTTGTTGTATTCAGAGTCTTACACTTTTTTATAAGGCTTAAAAATCAAAGGAATCTAAATATAAGATCAAGAACTCTCACTTTTGTTTTGAGTCTTATTTTTCTTACCATTGGATGGATAAACTTATTAATTAATTTTATTAAAATTTCATAAGTCAAAGATAAAATTTTTTGATAATTAATATATTATGCTAAAACATTATAAATTTAAAGAATTAGGCAACCATAATTATGGATGGCTAAATGCAAGATATCATTTTAATTTTGCTAATTATTTTAATCCTCAAATAAAAACTAGGAACCCTTTAGTAGTTTGGAATGATGATACTATCCAACCTCAAACAGGTTTTCCTATGCATTCCCATAAAAATATGGAAATTATAACCTACATAAGAAAAGGTTTAATTAATCACAAGGATGATATTGGTAATTCTGGTGAAATTCAATCTGGTCAAATTCAGGTTATGTCAGCTGGTTCTGGGATAACGCATTCAGAATATAATTCATCAAACGAGGAGACGTTACTTTTTCAAATCTGGATTGAGCCAAATGAGTTAAATGTTAAGCCGAGATGGGAAAATATTAATCTTTCAAATGACATTAATGAAAATATCCAAGTTTTAGCATCAGGTGAAGAAAAATATAATAATCTTGATATTCTTAAAATTTATCAAGACGCCTCATTATTAAGAATTTGTGGAAGCAAAGAACTTGTATCTTATTCCATTAATAATGATAGACATTGTTATTTTGTATTATCTAAGGGTAGTGTGTTCATTGATGAAAAGGAGATTAATGAACGGGACGGTGTTTACATTAGAGGTTTAAAAGATATAAAATTTGATTTTAAAGAAAAATCAGAAATTATTTTGATTGATATGCCATTAATTGATAAGGAAAGTAAATTAATATAAATATGGATAAAAAAAGAAATCATTGGAATATTAATAATTCGTATTCAAAATTACCAAAAAAGCTTTATTCAAAACAACCTCCTGAAAAATCCCTCAATCCTGAAAAAATTTATTTTAATAGTAATCTAGCATCTGAATTGGGATTGAATAAATTTTCAGAAAATGAGATTTTAGATTATTTTTCTGGTAATAAAATTCCGAATGGTTCTATTCCGATTTCTCAAGCATATGCAGGCCATCAATTTGGTCGTTTTACAATGTTAGGGGATGGAAGAGCAGTATTAATTGCTGAACACATATGTCCGCATAATGAAAGAAATGATATCCAGTTAAAAGGTTCGGGTAAAACCCCATTTTCAAGAGGTGGAGATGGTAAGGCAACATTAAGTTCAGTTTTACGTGAATATATTATGAGTGAAGCTATGCATTATCTTGGTATACCAACTTCAAGAAGTCTAGCTATCATTAAAACCGGTGAAAAGGTTTTTAGAGAAAGAGAATATGATGGCGGAATTCTAACTAGAGTGTTATCAAGTCACATACGATTTGGAACATTTGAATTCGTAAGAAATTATTGTTCAAAAAAAGAATTAGAAATTTTTTTTAGTTATGTTTTGGAGCGTCATTATTCAGATTTAAAAAGTACCAAAAATCAAGCTTTAAACTTTTTTGATATTGTAATGAAAAATCATATTAAATTAGTTGTTGATTGGATGCGAGTAGGTTTTATACACGGTGTAATGAATACGGATAATATGAGTATTTCTGCTGAAACTATTGATTATGGTCCTTGTGCATTTATGAATGTTTTTAATAATGATACTGTTTTTAGTTCTATTGATCGATTTGGCAGATATTCTTTTGGGAATCAACCAAAAATCTTACATTCTAATTTGGTAATATTAGCAAATACTTTGATTCCATTAGTAAGTAATAATGAAGATGAGTCGATTGAATTATTAAAAGATAGAATTGATAAGTTTTCAAATTATTATAATGAAAAATGGTATAATATGATGTTTAATAAAATAGGTATCATTAATCCAAAATATGAAGACAGGATATTAGTTGATTCTTTATTGGAGCTCATGAGCTTGTATAAAGCTGATTACACAAATACATTTGCTTCTCTTTCCATGGACTCAGAATATGAAGATAATATATTTAAACAAGATGATTTCAAAAAATGGAGACTTGACTGGAAAAAAAGAATTAAAATTTCAAATAATTATGAAGAAAATTTTAATTTGATGAAATTGCATAATCCTGTTCAAATTCCCAGAAATTATCTAGTTGAAATTGCGCTTAAAAATTCAATCAATGGAGATTATGAAAAGTTTAATGAATTATTGAAAATTACTTCCAAACCATATGATTATTTAGAAAAAACAAAATTACAAAAAACTCCAGTAGGTTTTGATGATTCTTATAAAACTTTTTGTGGAACATAAATATTACTAAATTAAGTTATGAAAAATATATTAGTTATTTCATTTATAATTCAAATAGCGCTTAGTAGTTATAATTATTCTCTTATGGATTATAATACTACTTCTCCTACATTCGAAAGTAATGTTTGGGAGCCTGAGTACCTAGATTACATTACAATGCATTATTTTGCAACTCAAGGATGAGCTGGTTGAACAGCTGTATTTGGACAGTTGTCCAATTTCCAAAATGAATTAAAAAATAATGATGGTTATGAAAATATTGTTATAATTGCTGTTGGTCAAACAAATATAAGCTCTTTTAATGATAATTTTTGTGCAAATTCAGATTTACCACTTGTGATGGATTCATATCCTGATTTACCAATAAGACAACAATTTGAACCATATTATCAGTCTCATGGTTTAGTTATTTTAGATTATCAGGGTAATTATTTAGCTCACTTAGATGTGACAAGCTTAGGAGATTCTCAAAAAAATTATATTAGGGGTATACTTGAAGAAAATTATCAACAATNTAATATTGGTGATATTAATGATGATANCCTAATAAATGTTCAGGATATAATAATATTAGTTAATATCATTCTCAATGATGAATTTGAAAANACAGCTGATCTCAATTATGATTCATCAGTTGATATTTTAGATATTATAGAACTTATGAATATAATTTTTTAGAAATATCATTTTTACTCTAAAAAAATAACATTTATGAAATTGACATCTGAAATTATACAAAAAATTCCCAAAGCCGAATTGCATTGTCATTTAGATGGTTCTTTGAGAGTCAAAACCATTATTGATTTAGCTCAAAAGCAAAAAATAGATTTACCCTCAAAAAACGAAAGTGAATTATTGAAAATCGTATCCGTTGGTAATGAATCAATTACATTGAAGGAATACATAAAAAAATTTGAAATTACATTGTCAGTTTTACAAACTCCTTCAAGTCTTCAAAGAGCAGCATACGAATTAGCTATTGATTGTCACAATGAAGGTGTAAGGTATCTCGAAGTAAGATTTTCACCCATTTTACATACTAAATTTGGTATGAAATTGACAGAGGCCATTGAAGCAGTAAAAAAAGGCCTAATGAATGCATTTAATGAATGTAGAATTTTGACTGGAATAATTGTTTGTGGTATTAGGCATATTTCACCCGAGAAATCATTGGAACTTGCAAAATTATCAATTGAATATAAAAATAAAGGAGTTGTAGGTTTTGATTTGGCTGGAGCTGAAGAAAATTTTCCAGCTAAAGAGCATAGAGAAGCATTTTATTTAATTTTAAATAATAATATTAATTCTACTATTCATGCAGGGGAGGCTTTTGGTCCCAAAAGCATACACGAAGCTATTCATGTATGCGGAGCTAAAAGAATTGGTCACGGTACTAGAGTTTATGAAGATGATGACTTATTAAACTATATTAATGATCATAGAATCCCATTGGAAATTTGTTTAACGTCAAATTTAAATACCAATACCGTTAGAACTATACAAAATCATCCATTTGCAAAATATATAAAACAAAAAGTCAGAGTAACATTAAATACTGATAACCGTTTAATTTCTAANACGAATTTATCNAATGAATACCAAATTGCTATTNATAATTTTAACTTAGAAAAAAATGATATTAAAACAATTATAATAAACGGTTTTAAAAGCGCATTTTTNCCGCATCAAAGAAGAGTTGCATTGGTAAATNAAATTGTAGAAGAGTTAGATTCTGAATTTAGTTTCTATTAAACCAAATTGATGAATCAATACTAGACGCAGTCTTTACATATACCAGTCAAAAGATGTTCAGCTCGTTTTATTGTATAATCAGGTATATTTGGAATTGATATAGTTACTGGCAAGCAAGATGATATTCCACAATCTTCACACAAAAAGTGTGGATGATGTTTTAAATCATTATTTGAATTTATTTTTTTATCGTCTTTGGCATATCTTTTTAAACCATCTTGATCAATGAATGAATGAAGTATATCAGCGTCCTCTAATCTATCCAAAATACGATAAACAGTAGTTTTATCCATATTTTTTTTAAATTGATCAATTAATTCAATTGCCGATATAGCATCTCCTTTATTGTTAAATTGCTTTAAAATAAGTTGAACTGGTTTAGTTTTACGAATGATACTCATATCAAAATTTATTGCGATTTGGTTGCATTACTTAATTATAATTTATTAATNTTGTCNNAGTGCNNTTAATAAATTATTAAAAAAATAAATATAATGCTAAATATTTCATTTCAAAAATCTGATTCATGGGGCGTGTTGTCCAGTACTCTTTGTATGATACACTGTATTGCAACTCCATTTCTTTTTTTAGCTACAGCCACTAGTTGTTCGCAAACTTGTTGTAGTGCCGCTCCAGTATGGTATCAATGGTTTGATTACTTATTCATATTTATATCACTTTTCGCTGTTTTTTATTCAACTAAAATGTCTAATGTTAATTGGATAAAATATGCGTTATGGATAAGTTGGTTAGGANTAACTTTTGTTATTTTGAATGCAAATATTTTTCAATGGTTTTATTTGTCGAACAATATTAAGTTCATTCCTTCTTTTGCTTTAATTGGCTTCCATTTATATAATTTAAAATTTTGTAGATGTGATGATAACAACTGTTGTTAAATTAGATTATGAATNATAAAGATAANTTACCTATACTNAAGATTACAAATATCAAATGGAATGATAATTCTGAAAAATTGCCAGTNTCTCTAGAATTACAGTGGGCAAGTCAAAACTGGAATTTTTTTGATGTATCAAGGTGGTTGAGNGAAAAATATAATTCTACTTTAAATAATCTGAACATTGAGCAAATTGGTGTTAAAGAAAGTAGTGGCTGAGGAGGCTGCTGCTAAATTTTTTAATAGTTTATTAAAATATATCACTTAACTGAATCCTCAATTTTATTTAAATGAAAAAAAATTATTTCTTATAACCATTTTTATTTCAAAAAGGAAAAAATGTTGAAATATAGTCAATACAAATATGAAAGAATTGATTTAGATACTTTCAAAAAAAAAGCAAAAAATATTTTAAAACAGTTTAATACTGTTCATTCAGTTGAAGAGCAAATAAACCTAATTAAGGATTTAGAAAAAATAATTGCTGAGTGGTCAACATATGCTTCAATTGCAAGTCTTGAGTACAGTAGGAATACTTTTGCTGAAAAAAACAAACAAGAAAATGAATATTACAATAATATAGATCCAGATCTTAAAGAAATTAGTGTACAATATGCAAATGCTCTTTTACAATCTCCATTCAGGCAAAAACTAGAAACAAAATATGGGGATCATATTTTTAATTTAAAAGAAGTTGAAAAGAAAACATTCGATTCAAAAATTAAAGATTTATTAAGAAAAGAATCGGATTTATGTAATAAATATTCTGAATTAATAGCATCAGCTAAAATTAACTTTGATGGTGAGACCTACAATCTGACAGGTTTAGGGTTATTTCATACTAATCCTAGTAGACAAATTAGAAAAAAATCATATGAAGCTAGATTTAAATTTTTTGAACAAAATTCTAAAAAATTAGATAAGTTATACGATGATTTAGTTAAAGTTAGGACAAAAATAGCACATAACTTGGGCTATGAAAATTATATAGAACTTGGGTATAACAAATTAAGTAGGACTGATTACGATTCACATGATGTAGCAAACTATAGAAAACAAATTGTTGATTATGTAGTACCTATTTCTACAAAACTACATAATCAAAGAAAAAAAATATTAAACTTAGATAATCTTTATTTCTATGATTCAATAAATTTCAAAGAAGGCGATCCAAAGCCTAAAGGTACCGTTCAGGATCTAGTATCAGAGGCTCAAAAAATGTATAGAGAATTGTCAACTGAGACTGGTGATTTTTTTGATATGATGGTTAACGAAGAATTAATGGATCTAGAAAATAGAAAGGGTAAGCGTGGAGGTGGTTTTTGCACTGCATTTCCAATGTATGAACGCCCCTATATTTTTGCAAATTTTAATGGAACAGACCACGATGTTACAGTATTGACACACGAAGCAGGCCATGCTTTTCAAGTTTTTTCATCAAGGATGCAACCGTTGCAAGAATATCATTGGCCAACTTTAGAGGCGTGTGAAATTCATTCAATGAGCATGGAATTTATTACTTGGCCATGGATGGATAAATTTTTCAAAGAAGAAACTGATCGATTTAAATATCTTCATATGGCAAAATCTTTATCATTTTTACCATATGGAGCTTGTGTTGATCATTTTCAACATTGGGTATATGAAAATTACAATGCTTCTCCTGAAGAAAGAAAAGAGCAGTGGTTAAAACTAGAAAAAATTTATTTGCCTGATAGAGATTATGATGATCTTAATTATCCTAAGCAAGGTGGTGTATGGCAAGGACAACTTCATATATACCAAATGCCATTTTACTATATAGATTATACTTTAGCTCAAACATGTGCATTTCAATTTTGGATGAAGTTTAATAAAGATAAAAAAAGAGCTTGGGAAGAGTATTATAGATTATGTAAAAAAGGCGGTAGTCTACCATTTACAAAGTTACTAGAAGTTGCAAATTTGAAATCTCCATTTGTAGATGGTACTTTAAAAGAAGTAGTTGGAGAAATTTCTGATTGGTTAGACGGTACTGATCTAAATACTTTAAATTAACTTAATATGAAACTCATAAATAAATGTAAACCATATATTTTTTCATTATTGATTTTTGGTACTGTTATATTTGCTGATAATCAAATTGAAGGTAGGTGGCATTTAGTCGGTTATGAAGAAAATATAATGTATGAATTTCATAACAATTTAAGATACTCTATTTATAGCATTGACGGTGTTTTTGGAGACATTGATGAAGCAGGAGCAACACCCAGTCCATACTATGTGTTGGATGATATTATAACAATAGATTTACATTTTGGAAATATTGTTAATTATCAAATGTTTTTTTATTGTAATTATAATATTGTCGAATTTATAGATATTGATTCAAATATTTTGCATTCTACTATGTTTAAAGAGGATTTTGATTTTAACAACAATGATTGTTATAATAATATTGAAAACTGCTATGATTTATCTAGTATTGATTTTGGATTATGTGATATGTTTTTAGGCGCAGGTTGGAACGGTAATGAATGCGAGAATTTTTCCGGATGTGGTTGGGTGATTGAAGATATAGATTATTCTGATTTATTTTTTGAATCAATAGATGAGTGTCAGGCCAATTGTAATCAGTTGAATTGCCAAGATGGTTTCGTTGAAATTAATGGACTATGTTTTAGTGAAATTGATATTTCAATTATTCAAAAAATGATTGATAATAGTTATGAAAGTGGAATTGATTTAGATTGTAATGGTTCACCATATTGTGGTTCACCAAATCCTTATTTTGATTCAGAAGAATTTTGGGGGTATTTAATGTATGATGATATTACTTACCAATTCTTGAGTAATAATAATGGTATCGTAGAGCCTTTAGAATTAGGCATTCAAAAATGGGAAAATGGCAGGCTCACAGATCTAGATTGTGGGGCGTATATATATTGTCAATTGTCTGGACCTATACCATTTGAAATAAATTACCTAACTGAACTTAAAAGGTTTAGAGTAGAAGGAAATTATTTTGATGGTTATGTACCATATACAATATGCGATCTTGAAATAAACTATAATGATTATCTTGATTTTGATTTGAGTTACAATCGGCTTTGTGAACCATTTCCATCTTGTATTGATATTGATAATAATTTCTGGGGTCAATTTGATGATGAATGCAGTGATATTGGTGATATTAATTATGATTACTCTATTAATATTTTAGATATAATTACATTGATAAATTATATTCTTGAAAATAATAATCTCGATTACCAATTATTAGTAGTTTCAGATGTAAATTCAGATTCTATTTTAAATATTTTAGATATAGTATTATTAACAGATATAATTTTGGGAAGTAATTAATAATACTTTATTAATTAATGAAAAAATTATCAATCATATTCTTATTAATAATTGCACTAAGTCTAACATTGTTGTTTTCAAAAAATCATAAAAATAAATATTATGATAAAAATAAATCACATCATACACCTGATGGGTTCACAAATCCATATATCGATCCATCTTTGCAAAGTAAAAAAATGAAAGATTTCTTTAAATTGATGAAAGAAGATGGACCTGAAATATTAGAAGATCTTGATGTAAATATAATTTCGAAACAAGAAATAGAAGATTTAATTGGAAATGAGCAAAATTTTTATTTGTGGATAGGGCATTCTACTGCGCTCATTCATTTAGATGGAAAAAATATTTTAACTGATCCAATATTTTCAGATCGATGCTCTCCTGTTCAATTTGCAGGGCCTAAAAGATATTCGAGGCCTGCATTAGAAATTAGTGATTTGCCAAATATTGATGTGATTGTTATTAGTCATAACCATTATGATCATTTAGATTATAAAACAGTAAAAATGATTGGAGACAAAGCCTTGTGGGTGGTTCCTCTTGGACTTAAAAAATGGTTTTCAAATCAAGGTGTGAATAATGTTACGGAATTGGATTGGCATGATTCTATATCGCATAATGATATCAATGTAACATCTTTGCCAAGTCAGCACTGGTCAAAGAGAACAGTTTTTAATAGTTTTGATACATTATGGTCATCTTGGCTCATTCAAGTTAATGATTTTAAATTTTGGTTTGCTGGTGATACAGGTTACAACGAAATTCAGTTTAAAGAAATTGGTAAAAATTATGGCCCATTTAATTTAGCTGCAATACCAATTGGTGCATATGAACCTAGATGGTTCATGAAAAATTTTCATATTAATCCAGAAGAGGCAGTAAAGATTCATAAAGATGTTTTTTCAGAAAAAAGTGTAGGAATTCACTTTTCTACATTTGTTTTAACAACAGAACCTATAGATGAGCCAGCAAATAAACTTAAACAAGCTCTAGAAAAATATAGGATAAAGCTTGATGATTTTTTAGCTATAAAAATCGGTGAGTTTATTTTTCTTTAGATTTTAAATTTCTTCTTTTTATTTATGTTTTAAATTAAATATGTTATTGCAATAAAGTTGCATTAATTGACTAAATTGTAATAATTTTAATACAAATATTTAATTAAAACTTTATAACTACAATATTTTTATTCAAATTTAAAAAAGGAGATAATTATGAGATTATTAATTTCAATTTTATCCTTAGGTTTTCTTTACGCTGATTGTGAAGATTTCTTAACGGAAGCAGATTGTGGAATGCAATCAGAGTGTGAGTGGCACGCAGATGATAATACTTGTGAAGATGCAGGTCACGATCACGGAGATGAAGAGCATTGTGAAGATTTCTTAACGGAAGCAGATTGTGGAATGCATTC
>NZTO01000012.1 GCA_002703375.1 Fidelibacterota bacterium
TGAGTTTATCTTTGATGATAGCATTGTAAATGCAAATTCATAATACTTTGATGGCTTAAAACCATATTCATTTGTTTCTAATGGTAAGATTGTTTTTAGAGTAATTCCATAAAAAATTGGGTTTTTAATTTGTTTCTTAAAAATTTGAATTTCATAAATGCTTTTTTGCGAACCTTCACTAATACTAAAATGTCTATGGTCTTCAACTTCAGATTCATCTAGAAAAAAGGGATCAGATGTCAAAGTGTTTTTTGATGGTTTTATTAATCCTAGACCTAAAAAAAATCTGTAGCCTTCCATAGAACCTGTATTTAATAGTAAATATCTGAGTTTAAAATGTGTATCACCTAAAACTCCCCCAATAGCATTTAAAAAATCAGTTGTACTATTTTCTGTTCTATGATGTTTTGAATCAGCATTGACGTACCAACCCATTCCTCTATATCCTAATTGCTGGGTTAACGAAAGCATCCAATAATCATTAAGACCAATTGATAATGTTGGTGATACATTTAATGACACAAGATCCCCTTTATGATCAAATGGTTCATTTTCATCAATTTGATCATGCTCCCAATCAAAATAAGCTGACATCTTATCAATTGTAAGCATAACTTGACCACCCCACAAACCAATCCCCTGATCTGAACTGCCGACCGGCATAGATGGATTAGCTCACATAGCTCATTGCGCTACAAGCGAGTGGAATAAGATTTTTATTATTATAATTATTTTGCAAAAAGAATTCATTACTATAACATTAATCTAGTTAAATTTAATCAAGTCTAATGGAAAATGTATTATGATTTATTTCCCTTTATTATTTTTGTTTTCTTGCATCTTTACACAGGAAGAATGTGAAGATGATCGTTATATTAATGAAATATTTGAATTTGAACAAATTGCAAATATCGAATATGGTATGAATGTAAACGAAACAATCTTAGGTTCATCATACACTGAAGTATTATACCTAGATTTATATAAGCCAATTAATGACAATTTATCTGAAAGGCCTGTTGTCTTTTTTTTACACGGAGGATCTTTTGTTAGTGGATCAAAAAACAATTCAGATATTGTTGAGCTTTGTGAAAATTACTCTAGAATGGGTTATGTTGCAATTTCAATAGATTATAGATTAACTCCATCTTTAATACTGCAAGGTACTGAGGAGAATGCATACAGAGCTGTAATGAAATCTATGCANGATCTTAAAGCAGCNATACGATTTTTAAACAAAAGTTATGAAGAAAATAATATCTATAAAATTGATCCAGATAGAGTGTATGTTGGTGGGATTTCAGCAGGTTCAATAGCATCTATCCATACTGCTTATTTAAATGAAGAGTATGAAATTCCTGAAGAAATATATTATGAGACGATGTCAATAGGAGGTTTAGAAGGTGAGAGTGGAAATTTAGGTTATGATTCAAAAATTAGCGGAGTTATAAATTTGTGTGGAGCAATTGGAGATTATAATTGGCTAATTCAAAATGATTTACCTGTTGTTAACATGCATGGGGATGCAGATGATGTTGTCCCTTACGATGATCAATTGGTAACTTTATTTGGTTTGAATATGCAGGTTTATGGTAGCTTAATTATTAATGAAACTATGATATCGTTAGGGAATGCATCTGATTTGTATACATATGAGGGTGGAGGACATTGTCCGTTTCAAGATTTAGATTTTGTTGTAGATTTTACAAGTTCCTTTATGTACGATTTTGTGTGTCAAGATAGTTTTCAATTGGGTGATTTAAATCTTGATGGTATTATAAATNTTCTTGATATAATCTTCATGATTAATATGATATTAGGTATTGAGGAAATTACTGAAAATGCAGATATGAATGATGATANCGTCACAGACATTCTTGACGTTGTCTTGCTAGTAAATATTATCATTAATAACTAAATTATATNATGAATTTTCAAAAAATATTTAAGGTTATCTTTATTTTTATTGGCCTTATTGGATTGTCATTTTGGTTATGGTTATTTGCTACTGTAATTTTTAGAGGATATTAAAAATTAATAAATGAAAATTAATGCAAAACAGAAACAATTACTCAAAGGGCTAGCTCACAATACTAAACCATCTATCATAATTGGTAAAGATGGACTAACTTCTGGCACATTGCATTCAATTGCGCAAGCATTGGAAAGTAAAGAATTAATAAAGATTAAATTTAATGCNTTTAAAGANAAGAAAAATGAGCTGGCTAAAAATATTGAGATAGAAACTAAATCCTTAATAATTTCAAAAATTGGTAATATTTTTATATACTTTAGACAAAACACAGATATTGAAAAGAGAAAATATTTTTTAGACAAAAAAATATGAGAAAGTATATTGTTGTCGCGTTTTCAAGTATAGTAATTGGTATATTCCTTGTTGAGATAAATATATTTTTCAAGTTTGGGTTAAGTAGGAATATTATAATGGGATTATCTGTTTTTATGATAGTTTTATTGATAAATTTTTTTGATAAAAAAGTCTAAAAATATATAATATAGAGGAAANTTATAATATTTACTTAAAACTTTACTTTAATCTTAAGTATGCTTTTATCATACCATTCTAAAACAAAAATCTTTCGTTTAAACTTTATAGTGATATAGATAATTCAAAAAAAATATATAGGGTTGTATTGAAGTAAATTTTGCATTGAATTAGCTACATTTAAGCTCTAAATTTAAAGACAATCATATAGAAAATAAATTAGTTGTTAGTTTTTACATTTAACTACAAATAGTTTTTTTATGAATGGAGAGGTGTCAGAGCGGCTTAATGTGCACGCCTGGAACGCGTGTGTCCCAATAGGGATCGGGAGTTCGAATCTCCCCCTCTCCGCATTAATTTTATTAATTTCATATATTTTTAAATTAGAATATACTAATGATTTATTTACGCTTTAACATTTAATGAAATCTAAAAACGGTGAATTATATCTAATTGATGGTATGGCTTTGATATACAGAGCTCATTTTGCATTGATTAGACAACCCCTATTTTCATCTTCTGGCAAACCTACATCAGCAATTTTTGGTTTCATGAATATGCTTTTAAAGTTACTAAATGATAAAAATCCCGATAAAATAGCTATCATTTTAGATTCAAAAAAACCAACATTTCGTCATGAATTATTTACAGACTATAAGGCTACCAGAGAGAAAATGCCTGAAGATTTATCTATGCAATTAGAGCCACTTTTTGAAATTATTAAGGCAACACGAATTCCTATGATTAAATGTCCAGGATATGAAGCTGATGATATAATTGGTACATTATCAAAACAAGCTGATGACTTAGGCATAGTAACCAAAATTGTATCTGGTGATAAAGATTTAATGCAGCTTATTACTGATAATGTATTTATGTTTACACCTGGAAATTCAAAAAAACCAGATNTTCTTTATGATAAAGATGGTGTNATAAATAANTGGGGTGTNCCNCCNNANAAAATAATTGATTTAATGGCGCTTATTGGNGATAGTTCAGATAATATCCCAGGTGTTAAAGGTATAGGACCCAAAACAGGTAAGAAATTGCTAGACGAGTTTAATTCATTTGATAATTTGATTAAGAATATAGATGATGTAAAAAATCCTAGAATNCAAGAAAAAATAAAAAATGATAAAGATTTAGCAATTTTATCAAAAAAGCTAGTGACAATAGATCTTAATGTCCCAATTGAANTAAATATTAATGATTTAGATTTTAGATCGTTCGATAATGATGTTCTAATTGATAGGCTAAAAGAATTTGATTTAAATAGTGTGATAGAAAAAGTACTTAAATACCAAAATATTATTTTAGAAGATTCATCGAATAAAGTTGAAAAAAAATATAAAACTATCCTTGATGAAGCTGAATTAGATAAAATGTTGAATAAATTTAAGCCTGGTACTTTAGTTGCTTTTGATACAGAAACCACATCATTAGATGTTCAAAATGCTAAGCTTGTAGGAATGAGTTTTTCAATTGAAGANAACAAAGGATGGTATTTGCCATTCGATTTTCCAGATAAAAATAAACAATGTAGTCTTTCAAACGATTTAATTTTAAANAAAATCAAACCACTTTTTGAAAACNATGAAATAAAATTTTGTGGTCAAAATTTGAAATATGATGCACTAGTTTTAAATAATTATAAAATTCAGCTTAAGGGGATTTATTTTGATACTATGGTTGCTGCACATCTTTTAAAGTCAGATTATGCTTCTTTGACTCTAGATTCGCTTTCAAAAGAGTATTTGCATTATTCAATGAAACCGATTGAAGATTTAATTGGAACNGGTAAAGATCAAAAGAGAATGAACGAAGTGCCACTTGAGGATATTGNATTTTATGCTNTTGAGGATGCTGATGTAGCATATCAATTAACGAAAAAGTTTACAAAATTGATTAAGAAAAATAATTTAGAAGATTCATTTTTTAATATTGATATGCCACTAGTAAGTGTTTTGATTGAAATTGAAAAAAATGGAATTTTCCTTGATATGCATTTTTTATCTGAACTAAGTGAGCAATTCAATGTAAAGTTAAAAGAATTGCAAGATAAAATATTTAAAATTTCTGAAAAAGAGTTTAATATAAATTCTCCCAAACAGTTAGCTGAGATTTTATTTGATACCTTGGAACTTAAGATGATTAAAAAAAGAAGTACTGACGTAAGTGTGCTAAGTGTACTTAAGAATCATCATCCATTGCCTGAGCTTGTTCTTAACTACAGGCAATACAAAAAGCTTCTTTCAACCTATATAGACGCATTTCCAGATCATCTTAATTCCCATACAAAGCGTATACATACAAATCTTAATCAAACTATTACTTCAACCGGAAGATTGTCTAGTACAAAGCCAAATTTTCAAAACATCCCAATCAGAACAGATCTTGGAAAAGAAATTAGAAAATCATTCGTGCCTCAGAACAAGGGATGGAAAATAATTTCAATGGACTATTCTCAAGTTGAATTAAGAATTATGGCTCATTTTGCAAAAGAAAAGACTTTGATAGAAGCTTTTAAAAATGATCAAGATATACATTCACAAACAGCTAGTTTAGTATATGGAATTCCCATAGATTGGGTTGATACTGAGCAAAGAAGAACTGCGAAGGTTGTAAATTTTGGTATAATGTATGGAGCTGGCCCTTACAGACTATCTCAAGAATTGAATATTTCTATGGCTGATGCTAAATCAATAATTGACACATACTTTCATACTTACCCAGGTATAAAAAACTTTATAGATGATACGATAGAAAGTGCAAAAACTAATCAATATGTATCTACTTTATTGGGTAGAAAAAGAAATACAAGTAATATTTTGTCTAGTAGAAAGCAAATAGTTAATGCTGAAATTCGTGCGGCCATAAATATGCCAATACAAGGCACCGCAGCTGAATTGATTAAAATAGCTATGATTAATGTCCAGAAAGAAATTCAAAAGCAAAAAATGAAATCTAAAATGATTCTTCAAATACATGATGAATTATTATTTGAATCTCCAAAAAATGAGATTGATGAATTAGTTAAAATGGCAAGTTATAAAATGGAAACTGCTATAAAATTATCTGTACCATTGAAAGTTGATANAGGAATAGGTGACAATTGGTATGATGCACATTAGGCAAAGGATATAATTTGGAAGCTTCTATAACAATTAAAAAAATTGCAAAAATAATTAAAGGACAAACCATTTTAGCTGATCTTTCTGTTGGCATTGAAAAAGGCAGTTCGTTTGTATTAATTGGTGAAAATGGATCTGGAAAATCAATGTTTTTAAAAATTTTATCAGGCTTGGTAGATAAAGATTTTGGAAGTATTTATATCAAAGGAATGAATTCTTCTACTAGAGGAAGCGAAGTTAGAGCATTGACTGGCTATATGCCACAAGATATTGATTTAGATCCAAACATAAACGTGATGCAAAATATTTCACTCTATGGTCAATTGCACGGTCTTAATAAAGAGCAGTCAGATAATAGAGCGCTTAATCTTTTAAATGATTTTAATCTTGAAAAAAATGCTTATGATTTTCATTCGATATTACCAAAAGGTAAGGTTAGAGTTATTCAGTTTATTCGTTCAATAATACATAACCCTGATATTTTACTATTAGATGAACCAACTAAAGATATTGACCCTCATTTTAGAAAACTAATATGGAAAAGTCTCGATAAAATGCAGTTAAAAAAAACAATTATAATTGCAACACAAGATTTCAGAGAAGCTGAAAGATATGCTGATAGAATAGCAATCCTTCACAATGGCAATATACAGATGGATGGTTCTTTGGATAAGTTAATTGAATCAACGAAAGGATTAACAAGATATAGACTTTTTTTTAAAGAAAATATTTCTGACGATTTCATAGTTAAGGTAAAAGAATTTACTCGAATCATCAAAGCTAATGTNAATGGTCGTGAATTAGAGTTTTATGCAAAAGATAGAATGGAATTTTTTAATGTACTGAAAATATCTTTAGATTTTCAGCTTTCCAATATTGATACCTCATTTTGTAGTTTACAAGACTTGTTTATTGGATTGACTGATGGAGGATTTGAATGATTGTTATTAAGACGTTATTGAATAGAGAGTTAATGATTCTAAAGTATCAATGGTTAAAAATAACATCCTTTTTATTGATTTTTCCAATGTTAATTTTTTTATGTGTTGTTATGCCTTTATACGAAATAATCTCATTACCTGTAATGAATTATTTACATTGGTCTGTTCCTGGAATATTAACAATTTGTTCATCAATGATATGTTTTAATTATGGAGTTAAAAATATCTTTCTTTTGAAAGATAAAAATCAACATTATCAAATTTTTTTAAAGTCTCCAATAAGTATAAATAAATTAATTTTAGGTTTTTATTGTATATCTATAAAGTATGGATTACTTCAATTTTTTGTTGGCTCAATATTACTTAATTTAATTAATCAAGGAGTTTTTTCTTTTTATCAATTTCTTTTAATTACAATACAGATTTTATCTTTTTTACTCTTTGTAGGAAGCTTATCTATATTGGTTGGATTTCAATTGTCTACATATGATTCAATGCAATATGTAAATATTGCTCTCTTCTTAATAATATCGTTTATTTTCGGTGCATTGTTACCCATTGAATTGTTTCCTGAAGAACTATCAATGTATTTGAAAAATATTCCCTTGGTCATTGTTGTAATGAATATGCAAGCAATATTGCATATNAGCACTCCTATGTATTTTGGAGTTTTGATGTGTTTGATTTTAGCATTTTTTCTCTTTTTGGTTTCTCTTATTTTTGCAAATAAAAAATTAAGGATTTAGTTTTGAGTTCAAATGATTATTATTTTATTGGTATTGATGGGGGAGCTACAAAAACCACAGGTGTTTTATTCAACTCTANAGGTAAAACATTATCTACAGCAACTGATTTGGGAACAAATTTAGTAGAGTATCCTAAGGTTTTTCCTAAAAGAATCCTCAATGTGATTAATAATCTATGTTCAGATGCNAATATTACAATTGATATGATTGATAGTATAGGNTTAGGTATAGCTGGCACAAGTAATGAATATGGTAGAGAGTTGTTATTTAAGACAATGAGTAATATTGGATTAGATAAAAGATCTCTTATCATTAGTGATGCTGAATCAGCTTTTGTTACTTCTTGCAAATTGTACCCAGCTTTTTTAATTTCAATAGGTACGGGATTAATCTGTATGGGTAGAAAAAATGATGGTAGTACATTTAGAACAGCTGGTAAAGGACATGCTGATGATGGTGATGTGGGGAGTGGCTTTTGGATTGGAAAGAAAATGATTATGCATCTTGCTTTAAACGAATCAATAATTAACGAGGATAGATTTTTGTATCCCATGAGTAAATTAGTAATGGAAAGATTAGATTCAAATTCTTTTTCTGAAGCAGTAAACAAAATTGCAAATTCTGAAAACAAAATAAGTATCACAGCTTCATTTGCAAGAGATATATGTGATCTTGCTGAAAAAGGTAATGACGTTGCATTGGGTATTTTGCAGGAGGGAACACAAGCCATTGCTGATGAGATTTTAAATTTAGTTCATAAAATGGATTATACAAGTGAAAATATTTTGCTTTCTGGGAATGGAAGCTTGGCAAGAAATATATTTTTTAGAAGGTGTTTAAATGATGCTATGCGATTTGATTTTAATGATATAGCGTGGACTTTTTCTAAAATTTCATCTGCATATGGATCTGGGATATTATCAGCAAAATTAGTAGAAGTAGAAATATCGCTAGAAAGTAT
Organism: Fidelibacterota bacterium; assembly: GCA_002703375.1. Taxonomy (GTDB): domain Bacteria; phylum Fidelibacterota; class Marinisomatia; order SCGC-AAA003-L08. The sequence goes on from NZTO01000012.1 coordinate 8,286, forward strand.
ACTAAAAGGAGATCCTATTGCTGCAGTCTGAAGTGGTAATAAATTTAAAAAATCTTCGTTCAAACTTTCGTTTTATCCAAAATAAAATGAAGCAAAAAAAAATTATGGCAGTTGTGAAAGGAAATGCATATGGGCATGGTATTTCTAAAGTGGCTAGTGTTCTTGAACAAGAGGGTGTCTATGGTTTTTGTGTAGCTCTTGAAAAGGAAGTTGCTGAGCTCATTAATTTAAAAGTTACTAAGCCAATTTTACATTTGGGAAGAATTCATAAAAACATGTTAAACCTGTTGGATACTGGCCAAGTTAGGTGCAATTTGACTTCTTTGGATGATATTGAGTTGATTGATGATTATGGAAAATCAAAAAATGTAATAGTCAATGCTCACTTAAAGATAGATACTGGAATGACAAGGCTTGGGNTCCAAGAAAATGATATTAAAAAATGTATTGAAAAACTAAAAAAAACAAATCATATTAATATTGAAGGTCTTTGGTCTCATTTAGCAACTGCGGATGAAAATGATAATTTATTTCTTTCAAAACAAATTTCGTTATTTAGATCAATATGTGATAAAATAAAATCTAAATTTGATAAAATAAATTTTTTTCATATTGAACCTAGTGGATCTATTCTTAAATATGATCATAATTTTTTTAATATGGTAAGACCAGGTATATCNCTTTATGGGGCTACCCCATTGGGAATTCCATTCAATGAATTGAAACCTGTCATGGAATTTAGAGCTCCAATAGCTCTGACAAAAAACATATCAAAGTCAACCTATGTCGGTTATAATCGAACATTCAAGGCTAGCCAAGATATGAAAATTGGACTTGTACAGGGCGGTTACGCTGATGGAGTACCAACATCTTTTTCTAATAAAGGCATAGTATCTTTTGGATCTGAAATTGCACCAATTATCGGTAAAGTAGCTTTTGACATTACAACAATTGATATATCAAATATAAGTTGCAGTGATTTTGATTATATTACTTTTTGGGGTGGTAACAATGACAAAGTTAGAATAGAAAATATCGCTAAGATATGTAAAAAAATTCCATATGAGCTTTTTACTGGTATTACTAATCGAGTTAAAAGGATTTATATTGATGACTAAATTTTTAATTTTTATTTTTATATTTTTGGGTTGTGCTACCAAACCAGTAATTAACATTGATAAACCTATACCTGATTGGAAAAAATTATCACTTGAAGAAAAAATTGCCCAAATGATAATGGTTAGAATCAGAGGAGATTTTTATAATACGGAAAGCTATACAAGAAATAAAATTGAATCATTAATCCAAGAAAAAAAGATTGGAGGTGTAATTACTTTTGGGGGATCAATACATGGGACATATCATAATATACAGCATTATCAAAGTATTTCTGAAATTCCTCTTTTAGTTGCTGCTGATTATGAAAGAGGAACTGGGCAATGGATGAAAGGCGGAACATTATTCCCTTCAAATATGGCTGTTGTTGCAACAAACAACACAGATCTTGCATATATGCAAGGCTCTATTACAGCCAAAGAAGCAAAAGCAATTGGGGTTAATATTACATTTTCTCCTGTAATGGATATTAATAATAACAAAGATAATCCAATAATAAATTTTAGATCATATGGAGATGATCCCATAAAGGTTTCTAATTTTGGAACAAGTTTTATAAAAGGAGTGCAGGACAATGGAATAATTGCCTGTGCTAAACACTATCCTGGTCACGGGAATACAAGTGTTGACAGTCATACGAGTTTACCAATTATTAGTGGAAGTTATGAAGAGTTAATGCAAACAGAATTTTACCCTTTTAAAAGAGCAGTTGAAGCAGGTGTTGAGATGATTATGACTGGTCACATTGCGCTACCATCAATTGACTCATCATTATTACCGGCATCGCATTCACCTATTATTACTAAACACATTTTAAGAGATGATTGGGGTTATGATGGTTTGATTGTTACTGATGGACTTGAAATGGGTGCATTGACAAAGTCTTCTTGGGCTGGTGAATCGGCTGTTAGGGCAGTTGAGGCTGGATCAGATATTTTACTTCTTCCAATAAATGTTGAAAAAACCATAAGTTCTATCATTGCTGCAGTCAACAGTGGAAGAATATCTATAGATCGCATTAATCAATCAGTAGAAAGAATTTGGAATGCTAAGATTAAATTGGGGCTATTTGATTCTCAGGGATTTTTACCTTGGTCAATGGTAGAAATGAATATCAATCTAAGTGATAATAGTAATGTTGCTAAAACAATTGCAAGAGAGTCCATAACAATAGTAAAAGATANGTTTAACTATCTTCCATTAAGTAAAAGTAAATACAAGAAGTTATCGCACATACATCTTTCTAAAGATGAGGATGTGAAGCAGATGCTTTCTCCTTTTAGTAATGATATTAAACGTACCCATAGAAATGTTGATGAAGTCTTTGTGCAGGAAGAGATAAGTGCTTACAGAATGAAGGAATTGATAGAAAAAGCTCAAAATTCAAATATGACTATCGTAAGTATGCTTGTTAGAATAAGAATGGATAAAGGAATTGCTACTATAGATTCGACTCATGCTGAGTTTTTAAGGGAGCTTAATATTCGAAATATACCTTTTATAGCTGTTAGTTTTGGTAGCCCTTATTTACCAGATTATTCTTATATACCAACATATGTTGCGGCGTATGGCTATGGAAGTGTGTCTCTAAGAGCTGCAGCAGATGCTTTATGGGGTAGGTATGATGTAGATGGTGTACTTCCTGTAGAGCTTTCTCCTGACTATCCNAGAGGAAGTGGCAAGAAAATGCGAGCAAAACTAAAATCATTTAATGAAGTCGATGNATATGATATGTCAAAAGCGTGGGCTGTTATTGANAGTGCTATTGAAAAACGAATTTTCCCTGGGGCACAAGTTTCAATAGTTCATAATGGTGAATTGATTGGTAGTAGGGGGTTTGGTAGACATACTTATGATTTAGAATCTAGAAAAGTTACTGATTCATCTATTTATGATGTTGCTTCATTAACTAAAGTTTTATCAACAGTACCTGTTTTTATGAAATTAATGGACCAGTATCAAATAGGTTTAGATCATGAAGTAGCTCAATATTATCCTAAGTTCAATGACGGTAATAAAAAAAATATTACTCTCAAGCATCTCTTAACACATAGTTCAGGTCTNCCTGGATATGTAGAGTTTTTTAAAGATGATAATATTAATTGCAAGCAAGATGTNATTAATGCCATTTTAAAGCAAGATCTTAAATATTTACCAGGAGAGGATTATGAGTACAGCGATCTGGGCATTATTCTATTNGGNTCAATTATTGAAATGGTCTCTGATCAATCTTTAGAATCATTAGCTGATCGTTATGTTTATAAGCCATTAAATATGACATCAACAATGTATAATCCAGATTTTACATTAAAGGATTTAATTGTGCCTACTGAATATGACTCTACTTATAGAGGACGCTTACTTGTCGGAGAAGTGCACGATGAGAATGCTTGGGTTATGGGTGGTGTTGCGCCGCATGCAGGTCTTTTTTCAACGGCAAATGATATTGCAATATTTGGACAGACAATGTNGAATAAAGGTGAATGGATGGGGACTCGTTATTTTAAAGATTATAATATTGAAATGTTCACAGAGAGACAGAATATGCCTGAAGGTTCAGATAGAGCTATCGGATGGGATACCCCATCTCAAGGAGGAAAAAGCTCAGCTGGAGACTATTTCTCTAATTCGTCTTATGGTCATCTAGGGTTTACAGGGACCTCATTTTGGATAGATCCTGAAAATGACATTATAGTTGTTCTGCTGACAAATAGAGTACATCCAACACGAAAGAATAAGGGGATCTATGGTATTAGAAGGGCATTTCATACTGAAGTTATGAAAGANATATTAAATCAATCAGANANTATGGGACTTAATTAATGCATTTGATTGATCTATCAATAATAATAGTATTTTTAGTTGGATTGATATCCTTTGGAATTATTCAAGGTAGAAAAAATTCAAGTATAGAAGACTACTTTTTGGGGGGTCGTGATCTTCCNTGGTGGTCAGCAATGTTTTCAATTGTTGCGACTGAAACTTCAGTTTTAACATTTATTAGTATTCCGGGCCTTGCGTATACAAAAGACTGGTTTTTTCTTCAATTAGCCTTTGGATATATTATTGGTAGAATCTTTGTAAGTATCTTTATGCTTCCTGTTTATTTTAAGGATGGGGTAATTTCCATATATGAAGTAATAGGTCAGCGCTTTGGAGTAATGATGCAGAGATTTTCATCATTTATATTNNTAGNGACGAGNGTGCTTGCAGATGGTATTCGTTTTCTTGCTACGGCAGTTATTGTTCAGGTCATAACAGGTTGGTCTATTCCTGTGTCGGTTATGATTGTTGGTTTTGTAACGATTATCTATTCGTTATCAGGTGGAATCAAAACGATTATATTAATCGATAGCTTTCAATTTGTTTTATACATTGTTGGTGGACTATTATCAATTGGATATATATTATATCTTTCAGATCAATCATTTTTTGAGTACCTTGCGCCTGCAATTGAGCAAGGTAAGCTTAATGTATTTAATTTTGATTCAAATATTTTTACTAATCCATGGTCTGCTTTTAGTGCTATTTTTGGAGGGATTCTCTTATCATTTTCATCTCATGGAATAGATTATATGATGGTTCAAAGATCATTGAGTTGTAGAAGCCTTGGTGATGCTAAGAAGGCTATGCTAGGAAGTGGAATTGTTGTNTTTATTCAATTTACTGTATTCTTGCTTGTTGGGACATTTTTGTATTTGTATTACAATGGTATAGNGATGCANAAAGATAGGGAGTTCGCTACATATATTGTAAATGTTTTACCTGTAGGGATTAAGGGAATACTTTTAGCAGGTGTATTGTCTGCAGCAATGTCAACTCTAAGTTCTTCTATAAATTCTCTTGCTTCTTCCACATTGATTGATTGGTTTAAAAAGTCCGATAATCTTAGGCTGTCTAAGCTATTTAGTTTTATTTGGGCAATTGTTTTAATCGGTATCGCCCTAATATTTGACGAGGGTGATAAGGCTATTGTGATAGTCGGTCTGCAGATAGCATCNTTTACCTATGGAGCCTTGCTTGGTTTGTTTATTTTATCTAGGATGGATAGAGATTTTCATCCTGTTAGTCTTATAGAGGGACTGATTATGAGTATTGGCTTTACACTTCTTCTAAAGCANACAGGCCTTGCATGGACATTCTTTATAGCATCAGGTGTAATNATAAATATTNCTACAGTTTTTGCTGTAGACTGGTNAATTAAAAAAATGCAAAGATTGTAGTGACTATTTAGTGATTTTTTTGATCATTCCCCAAAGAGCAGAGGGAATTTTATCCATAAGATTAAACTCTCCAGCCCCATAGATCCATTCACCTCCATCAATAGTTACAACCTCTCCATTAACATATGCAGAGTANTCAGATACAAGGTAAGATGCAAGATTGGCAAGTTCTTGATGATCTCCAAATCTTTTTAAAGGAATTTTTTTAGTTGGATCATAAAACTTTCTAAATGCTTTAGGAAATAATCGGCTCCATGCTCCTTCAGTTGGAAAGGGTCCTGGCGCAATTGCATTTGTTCTTATTCCGTATTTACCCCATTCAGCTCCAAGTGATCTTGTCATAGCAAGTACTCCAGCTTTTGCACAGGCTGATGGTACTACATAACCTGAGCCTGTCCATGAGTATGTAGTAACAATGTTAAGTGTAACACCTTTAATTTTATTTTTTATCCAGTATTTACCAATCTCTAATGTGCAGTTATAGCTACCTTTTAAAACAATATCAACAACAGCATCGAATGCTCTATGCGAGAGCCTTTCTGTTGGGCTTACAAAGTTTCCAGCCGCATTATTAATCAGTATATCTAAAGAACCAAATTTTTTAATTGTTTCTGATAGGACATTTTCAACATCAGAGTATTCTTTAACATTGCATTGAANAGGAAGTACGGTTCCACCTGTTTCATCTTCCATTTCTTTTGCAGNAACCTCAAGTTTATCAAGGTTCCTACTCGCAATAACAACATTAGCTCCTAGGTTCAGAAATTCTGTGCTCATAGATTTGCCAAGTCCAGATCCACCTCCAGTTACGAGTATGGTTTTGCCTTTTAATGAGTCCTTTTGTAGCATTGATNTTGTATTCATTTTAAATATCCTGTAAAATTATGTCAAAAGGTACAGAGTTTGGCTTGACAGGCGAAAGTAAAAAAGGATAACTTTANAGGTATGGTATTTTAATTATAAAGATTTTTTTATGGAGATTAGATGGTAAAAGGAATAAAAGTTTCTTCAAAGTCAGCAGATTCAGTTAAAGCTGATCTATGTGTTACAGGTATGTTCAATGGAAAGTCTATGTCAAAGGATCAGAAGTCTCTTGATTCGNTTTGTGGNGGGGCCTTAAGCTNAGCTGTTGANCTTTCAGGTTTTGATGCAAAGTTTGGTAAAAGCGTTCAGGTATTTGGTAACTCTAGCTTGAAAAGAGTTTCTGTTTATGGGGCTGGAGATAAAGCTGAATTTAAGACAGATAATGCTAGAGACCTTGCTGCTATGATTGTAAAAGATGCTCAGAAGCATGAGGCTAAGTCAATTACAGTTGATGCTGGATCATTTGGATTGAATCGTGATGCTTTTTGTCAGGCTTTTTGTGAAGGATTGATTCTTGGAGCTTACTCTTTTAATGAATATAAAAGTGATAAGAAAGAAAAAAAAGTGACTCCAATTACTATAACANTAACAGGAAATGCATCAGCAGTCATGNTAAACAAAGCTTTGGCTATTGGAGACTCTGTTAGTCTTGCCAGAGATGTATCTAATCATCCTGCTAATATTGCNACACCAACATTTTTAGCNAANCATGCAAAAAGAATTGGTAAAGCNAAAAATTTCAAGGTTAAGATTTTAGATTATAAAGATTGCAAAAAGCTGGGTATGGGTGCTTTCTGTGGTGTAGCTCAAGGAGCNAAAGAGCCAGCTAAGGCAATTATAATGGAGTATATGGGTGGTAAGAAAGGTGATAAGCCCTTTGCTCTTGTTGGAAAAGGATTGACATTTGATTCAGGTGGAATCTCACTTAAGCCAGGTGCTAANATGGATGAGATGAAGTTTGATATGTGTGGTAGTTCAACAGTATTGGGTGTTATGAANGCAATTGCAGAGCTGCAGCCGAAAATGAATGTTGTAGCTGTTATTGGTTCTACAGAAAATATGCCAGGCAGCAATGCTCAAAGACCGGGTGATATTGTAACGGCATATAATGGTAAGACTATTGAGATTTTAAATACGGATGCAGAGGGAAGATTGCTTCTTGCTGATATGCTATCTTATACAGTTGATAAATACAAGCCTGTTGGAATGATGGATTTTGCGACATTAACAGGGGCNGTATTGATTGCTCTTGGACATAAATCATCAGGAGTAATGGGAAATAATGATGATCTGATGAAAGAGGTTAAAAAATCAAGTGATAATACTGGCGAGAGAGTGTGGGAGCTTCCTATGTGGAAAGAATACTCAGAAGATATAAAGTCTAAGATTGCTGATATTAAAAATCTTGGTGCACCAATGCAGGCAGGAACAATTGCTGGTGGTGTATTCTTGCAAGAGTTTGTAGGTGATACTCCTTGGGTNCATATGGATATTGCTGGTATGGCATGGGGACCAACCAAGCCTTCTTATCAACCTAAAAATGGTGCGACAGGTTATGGTGTAAGAATAGTATATGACCTTTTAGAGAATAGAATTAAGTAAGGCAGCGTAGCTCAGTTGGTTAGAGCACCGGAATCATAATCCGGGTGTCCGGGGTTCGAGTCCCTGCGCTGCTACTTAAAGATAAAGCCCTGTAATTTTGATNAGTTACAGGGCTTTTTTTAAACTAAAGCATTATNAGTATGGTTGTTTATTTAGTTGTGTAAAATTAGAAATAACTGTAACTTAAATAATGAATGATCACTATACAATATCCCTATTTACGAACGAATGGTGGTTAGTTAACATTGCATCATTTTCTACCATTTTTGCAATTGTACTTTGTGGAAAAAAAGTTGATTCAAAAAAAAAAGANTTTNTTTCAAAGCTTATTTCCTTTGCNTTAATAACCAGATTTCTTTTAGTTCAATACTATCATCTATTTATTTTAGAAAATTGGGATAATGCCGTCAATTTGCCTTTGCATTTATGTGGAATATCATCAATTTTATCAGGTNTCACCTTACTTTACAGGAAACAATTTTTATACGAATTACTATTATATTGGGGATTTGCAGGTGCTTTTCATTCTTTTTTTACTCCCGAGTTTACAACAGGTCACGAAGGGATTTTATATNTAGATTATTTTATTTCTCATGGCGGTATATTTTTGTCAATTTTTTATTTAACATTTGTATTAAAAATGAGGCCTTCTANAAAATCGTGGATAAAAATTTTTATTTTTTCACAAATTTTAATTCCAACGATTGGTTTCTTTAATTTTATACTAGATTCAAATTATATGTTTTTGCGTCAAGCTCCTATTGTAGATAATCCATTAATCTTAACAAGGCAGTGGCCCTGGTATATTTTGGTTATAGATTTTATTGCATTATTACATTTTTANATTATTTATTTGATATTTAAACTAAAAAATAATTAGTAATTCTTTTGGTTTAAATGCTTATAAAACAATAGATTTTATAGTCTATTATATCATTAAAAAAAGGTAATAAATGATTATTATAAAATCGTTGGTATTTCTTAGTACTTTTGTAATGTGTCAGTTCGACCCAAATGATATAAGTATGTCAGGTAGTTTTGGATCTGTAACTATTGACAATCAGGTATACAANCAAATTTCTTTTAGACCTGAAATNCCAATTGGTAACTTAGGTATAGGTTTAGATTTGTATTTTTACATTGATGGTGAAGGCAATTTTTATAAAGAAAATTGGGATTTCTCAAACGCAAAAGCTGGTTACAGAACAATATTGGATAAAATTTATTATGTGNGATGGGGTCGTCCTACNGATCAAGTTTATGTAAGAGCTGGTGCCTTGCTTCATTCAACTCTTGGTAATGGAATTTTAGTTAACGCGTACTCAAACGCTATGGAATATCCACAAATTAAAAGAATTGGTCTTGATTTAAAAGCATCAGCTTCTGGCATAGACTTTGAATATATTCAAAGCGATTTTAAAAGAATTCCAGGCTTAATGGCTTTAAGGCTATCAGGNGAAGTTATGCCCAAATTATCACTTGGTTTTTCAGTTGCTACTGATCGTAATCAAATTGCAGGCTTACCAGATAGAGATGATGACGAATACCCTGATATTTTTGATCATTTTCCAGATGATAAGAACGCTTATGATGAAGCATTGATTAATGAAGAAGCTTGGAGAAATACTTGGGCTTCAAGTGTAGATACTGCAAATTTTCCTTTTGAAGACTGGTTTAGTCAATTGCCATTAAATCATAATAGCTTTAATCCTGANGATAATAAAAATTCAGATGCTATAAGTGCATTTAGTTTTGATTTAGTTTACAAATTAAATTCAAGAATAAATTTATATTCTCAGTTTGCTCAATTAATTGGAGAAACTGAGAATCCTAGTTCTGATGATAACAATCTTGGAATGGGTATAGTTCCTNTTGGATTACAGGCTAGATTTGGTCCAATAAATCTAAAAGCTGAACTTAGAAGCAATTCTCGTAATTTTATATTTAATTACTGGGATCGCTCCTATGATGTGACAAGGGTTGCTTATGATTACGATAATGCAAAAATTATAACAAGAGAATCACAATTATATCGATATGGTAAAATGAGTGGAATCTATACTGAAATATATGCGAACATATACAGTTTGTTAACTATTGGTATGGGATATCAAGATTTAACCGGAGAACAATGGAATGACAATTTAGAAGACTACATTGATGATTCAAACAGATCTCTAAATGGATCTATTGATGTTAATACTTCAATCATACCTAGATTGAAGATGGCTAAGCTATTTTACATGCAAAATAATGTTGAAAANCCTTTTNATTTTGATAAAACTCCATCAACTGTTTATGGATATGANTTATCTTTTAAAATCAATTCCAATATGATATTACTTTACAAGTCTAGGACTACGTTTGTTGATTTTGGTAATGGCATAGAATCAGTTAATTCTGCTCAATTTGAAACTCAAATTTTATTTAATTAAATGAAATCTAAACAGATCAGAAGACAATTTATTGAGTTCTTTGAAAAAAAAGGACATAAACATTTCAGGAGTTCATCAGTTGCTCCTCATGATGATGCAACGCTATTATTTACAAATGCTGGTATGAACCAATTTAAGCCAATTTTTTTAGGAGATAAAAATCCAGATTACATCAGAGTTGCTAATTCACAAAAATGTATTAGAGTCAGTGGAAAACACAATGATCTTGAGGAGGTTGGTGTTGATGATTATCACCACACTTTCTTTGAAATGTTAGGAAATTGGTCTTTCGGTGATTATTACAAAAAAGAAGCAATCGAATGGGCTTGGGAGCTTTTAACTGATGTATGGAAGCTTGATAAGAAAAGAATATGGGTAACAATTTTTAAAGATGATGATGAGACAGGAGAAATTTGGAAAAAAAATACTGATATCAGTTCAGATAGAATTTTAAAATTTGGTCACAAAGATAATTTTTGGGAAATGGGAGATATTGGTCCTTGCGGTCCTTGTACAGAAATTCATTATTTTACAGGAAATAATATCGATNTTCAAAATGCTGATGGAGTAAATGTTTTACCAGAATACAGAGAAATTTGGAATTTAGTTTTCATACAGTTCAATAGAGATAAAAATGGTAAATTGCATGATTTGCCAAATAAACATGTTGATACTGGAATGGGATTGGAAAGAGTTGTNTCTATTTTAAATGGTAAAAGTTCTAATTACGATACGGATCTTTTTCAACCAATTATTGATAAAATTACTGAATTATCAGGAAAAAAATATTCATATAAAAAAGGAGTACCTCATAGGGTATTATCTGATCACATAAGAATGCTTGCTTTTTCAATAGCTGATGGTGCAATGCCTGGCAATGAAGGNAGAGGNTATGTANTAAGAAGAGTTTTAAGGAGGGCTTCNAGATATGGTCGTACTTTAGGAATGAATGAACCATTTTTATCTAAGCTAGTTCCTGTTTTGATTGATATTATGGGAAATTCCTTTTCTGAGCTCATAGAAAAGCAATTACATATTGAAAGAGTCATTTTTTCAGAAGAGAAGTCTTTTTTAAATACACTTGATAAAGGGTTAAATATTTTTGATAAAATTATTANTAACAACTTATTAAATGGTAAAATCACCGGTGAAGATGTATTTAAGCTCTATGATACATATGGTTTTCCNGTAGATTTAACAGCTTTAATGGCAAAAGAAAAAGGAATTGGTATTAATATCAATGATTTCCAAAAATTAATGGANCAGCAAAAAAATAGGGCACGTCAATCTGGAAAATTTAGAGCCATAATTAACAAAGCCAATTGGACACTTATTGATCAGGGTAGTTCGAATGAATTCATGGGTTACAGTCAAACAAGAACTAATTCAAAAATTAGAAAATTTAGAAAAATTGATGATTGCCACTATGAAATAGTATTAAATCAGACCCCTTTTTATGCAGAACAAGGTGGACAGGTTGGCGATACTGGTACAATAAATTCAGNAAATTTTTCTTTCGATGTGTTAGATACGAAAAATGATAGTGGGGATATTATACACTTTGGTAAAATTAAAAAAGGTGATATTGAATTGCAAGTTGATGTCTTAGCTGTAATTGATACTAAGAGAAGACAAAAAATTCGTTTAAATCACACAGCTACTCATTTGTTGCACAAAGCCTTAAAAATTGTTTTAGGTGAACACGTTCATCAGGCAGGATCATTAGTTGAAGATAAAAGATTAAGGTTTGATTTTACGCACAGTGAAAAATTAAAAAATGAAGACATTTTTGAAATAGAAAAAATTGTNAACAAAATAATTAGAAAAAACTCTTTAATACAAACAAATGTTATGGATTTTGATTCAGCAAAAAAAACTGGCGCAGTTTCTATGTTTGGAGAAAAATATGGTGATACTGTAAGAGTAGTTGTTGTAGATGATTTTTCTAATGAATTTTGTGGAGGTACTCACGCAGAAAGAACAGGAGATATAGGGTTATTTAAAATAATTTCTGAATCCNCCTTAGCATCAGGTGTCAGACGTATTGAGGCTATAACTAGTGGTGAAAGTATTGATTGGATAAATCGTAGAGATAATACCATTCAAAAAATTCAAAAGGTAATGAATTGTTCATTTGAAGACATAAACATAAGAGTTGAGTCTCTGATAAAAAATAAAATTGATCTAGAAAAAAAATTAACAAAACATAATTTGATTGGAAGCAATAATGTTTCGGAAGATATTTTGAAAAAGGTAGAAGAAATTAATGGATGCAAACTTGTAGTCGATCAGATTGAATTCTCAGGTAATATTTTGGATCTTGGTGATCAAATTAGAAGTAAGTTAAAAAATGGTGTTGCTATAATTGGAATTGTCAATAATGATAGACCCGTTGTTCTTTGTGCTGTNACTGATTCACTTGTTAGTTTATTTAATGCTGGAAATTTAGTTAGTAAAATTGGCAAGAAAATGAATGGTGGAGGTGGAGGTAAACCTCATTTAGCTCAAGCTGGAGGGAAAGATGTAAGTTTACTTCCAGATGTATTAAAATTTGGTAAAGAATTAATTATAAATAGGTTAAAAAATGAGAAAAACTAATACAATTTTTGGTAAAAGNGATCCGGGTGTATCAGGAGTNAGTTTACCTAAATCTGACGTCCCTAATGTTAANATTGATAAAATNATCGATGATGAATTTCTTAGAAAAGAGTCTCCTAATATACCAGAGGTNCCAGAATCTCAAGTTGTAAGACACTACATCGATTTATCAAACAAGAATTATCATATAGATAAGAATTTTTATCCTTTAGGATCTTGTACCATGAAGTATAATCCTAAAATTAATGAGGTTGTAGCAAGCTTTGATTCAATAAAAAACCTTCATCCAGATCAACCTGTTGAGACTGTTCAAGGGGCAATGGAATTAATTTATGAATTAGAGCAAATGTTGAAAAAAATTACTGGAATGTCCAGGTGTACGTTGCAGCCAAGTGCAGGTGCCCAGGGAGAACTTGCAGGTGCAATGGTAATAAAACAATATCATATTTTTAAAGGAAACGATAAAAATGTGATACTTGTACCAGATTCAGCACATGGTACTAATCCAGCCACTGTTGTAAGGGTAGGTTACAAAACTAGAGTAATTAAAAGTGATTCAAGGGGAAGAGTTGATATTGATGATTTGAAAAAAAATATAGATTCAAAAGTTGCAGGTTTAATGTTAACTCAGCCAAATACGTTGGGTCTTTTTGAAGATAATATTCAAGAAATAACTAAATTAATTCATGACGTAGATGGTCTCGTATATATGGATGGAGCGAATCTAAATGCTTTGGTAGGTATTGTTAGACCAGCAGATATGGGTTTTGATATTACCCACATGAATTTACATAAAACTTTTTCAACTCCTCATGGTGGAGGAGGTCCTGGATCAGGTCCAATTGGTGTTGTGGAAAAACTTGTTCCTTTCTTGCCAGTTCCAGTAATTGATAAAAAAGATGATGGATCTTTTTATTGGAATTATAACTATCCTAATTCAATAGGAAGACTTCATGGTCAATTTGGAAATTTTGGAATATTAGTTAGAGCATTTACATACATCAAAATGTTAGGAGATAGAGGTCTAAGAGAAATGTCTAGTAATGCGGTATTAAATGCTAATTATTTAAAATCTCTTATTGAAGATAAATATGATGTACCATATACTGATGGGATAATGCACGAATTTGTTATTTCAGGTATCAAACAGAAAAAAAGAGGAACTAAAGTATTAGATATTGCAAAAAAAATATTAGATGAAGGATATCATTCGCCAACGATATATTTCCCAATAAATGTACCTGAGGCAATGATGATAGAACCTACAGAAACAGAAACAAAAAAAACTTTGGATGAATATGCTAGTACATTGATTAAGATTGACAAGTTAGTTGATGATAACCCTGATGAGCTTCGTGATGCTCCGATATCAACGCCAGTGCAACGTTTAAATGAGGCTCAAGCAAGTAGAAGCCCTGATGTTAGGTGGGATTTTGAAATATCTGATTGAAAAAAATAAAATATATATATCAATGAAACCAGGAGATTTGGTCATTCAAAATTTGACTAAAATTGCTAAAGAAAACAATATTCAATCAGGATGGATTTATGGAATTGGCGCTATTAAAAATGCAACAATTGGAATGTATGATCTTAAAACTAAAGAATATGTTAAAAAAACATTTAATGATGAATACGAATTACTTTCTTTAAATGGTAACATTTGTATAAAAGATGGTTGTCAATTTATTCATGCTCATATTGCATTTTCTGACTCAACATTTAAAGCATATGGAGGACATCTATTTGAAACTAAAATTTATGCTGCAGGTGAATTTATGATTGATATAACTAGTTGTACTATTAATAGAAAATATAACAATGCAATTGGTTTGCACACTTGGTGTTTTATGAATGAATAAGACTTTTAACACGCCAAAAGCACCAAAAGCAATAGGTCCATACTCTCAAGCAGTTATATCAAATGGATTTATTTTTACAGCTGGTCAAATCTGTTTAATCCCAGGTACAAATGAGCTAAATAATGAAAGTTTTTTGATGGAGGTAAATCAAGTATTGAACAATATAGACATAATATTAAAAGAAGCGGGGAGTAGTATTGCTAACATTATAAAATGTAATGTTTATATAACAGATTTAGATAAATTTGATATTGTAAATAAAGTTTTTAAAAAAACTTTTAAAAGAAACTATCCAGCTAGAGCTGTTGTTGAAGTTTCAAAATTACCCAAAAATGTAAATATTGAAATTGATGTCATTGCTTCTATTTAAATCAAACATTTTAATAGCTTTTATTTTGATTTTTTCTATTAATTATTGTCAAAATGTTGAAATTGATTCGTCAGAGATTAAAAACCCATCAATTGCATGGAAAATCGCTTTTGTTCCAGGGTTTGGGCAACTTTACAATGAAAAATACATTAAGTTTGCAACCTTGACTTCTACACATTTATATGCAATAAAAAAATATACTACATTAAGGAAACAAGGCAATATTACAAAAAGAAATACTTGGGGCTGGTGGGTTATTGGCTTATATTTTTATGGGATTTTAGATGCATATGTTGATGCTCAATTATCTTCATTTCCATCAAAAGTTAAAAAAGATAGTTTGAACTTAGAAAAAAAACAGGTTGATATCTTAGAAATGAAAAAAAAATAATATGTGCGGAATTGTTGGTATATCTTCAAATAATTCAACTGCTTCATTATCCATTTATAATGCATTAACTGTATTGCAACATAGAGGACAGGATGCTGCTGGTATGGCTGTTATAAATGAAGAAGGTTTTTTAAATATACATAAAAGAAATGGTCTTGTTAGAGACGCTTTTGATGAACCTGATATGATTCGTTTGCAAGGTAATGTTGGTATTGGACATGTAAGATATCCAACAGCTGGTACCGTTGATATTTCACAAGCACAACCATTTTATGTTAATTCACCTCATGGTATTGTTTTGGTTCACAATGGGAATTTAGTCAATACAGAATCTTTACGTAATGAGCTACATTCAGAAGATTTTAGGCACATAAATACTAAATCAGATTCTGAGGTATTAATAAATATTTTTGCAAGTTCACTAGAAAAAAATGGGTTAAAAAAATTAAATGACAAATCTATTTTTAAAGCCGTAGCAGAAGTCCATAAAAGAGTTGAGGGAGCTTACTCGGTTATTATTGCAATTTTAGGTTATGGATTGATTGCTTTTAGAGATCCAAATGGTATTAGGCCACTAATTTTTGGATTCAAGGATAGTAAAAATCATATGATTGCATCAGAATCAGTTGCATTGGATTGTTTAGGTTATAAAACTGAACGTGATGTAGAACCTGGTGAAACAATAATATTTAAAAATGATGGTACCATTTCTAATCAAAAGTATTTTAGTAGTAAAAAGTTTAGTCCTTGTATTTTTGAATATGTATATTTAGCTCGACCTGACAGTACAATTGAAAATATAAATGTATATGAAAGTAGACTTTCAATGGGACGATATTTAGCAAAAAAAATTAAAAAAGATTTATCTAAAAAGGATTTAGAGTCTATAGATGTAGTTATACCTATACCTGCAACTAGTAGAACTAGCGCTTTGCCTATAAGTATCGAATTAAACAAAGAATTAAAAGAAGGTTTTGTTAAGAACCGATATATTGGTAGAACTTTTATTATGCCTGGTCAAAAAATAAGAAAAAAATCTGTTCGTCAAAAACTGAATACTATAAATATTGAATTCAAAAATAAAAATGTTTTATTAGTTGATGATTCAATAGTTAGAGGCAATACAAGTAAGCAAATAATTAAAATGGCTAGACAAGCTGGAGCTAAAAAAGTATTTTTTGCTAGTGCTTCACCCCCGATAAGATTCCCCAATGTTTATGGTATTGATATGCCCTATGTTAAAGAACTCGTTGCATATGAAAGAACTGTTGATGAAATAGCTGAAATCATTGGTGCTGACAAACTAATATATCAAAGTTTAGAAGATTTAATTTCTGCTGTTAAGGAAAATAATATTGAAATAGATTCATTTGATACATCCTGTTTTGATGGCAATTATGTTACTGGTGGCGTTGATAGTAACTATTTAAAGAATCTTCATGAGAATAGATAAAAAATGATTAAAAATTTTTTCAAATACCATCCAGTGCATAAAAAAATTGTAAAACATTTTGATTTTTTATTTTTACTTAGGCCTACATTGTTTTTTCCGGTTTGGATAATGTTATGTTCTGGGATGGTTACTTCATCAATGACTACTGAAAGATATAATATGTGGTTTAATGAGTTTAGTTTGATAACGCTTTTTATTTTTGCTGGAATTACTCTAATATCTTCATCAACTTTCATTGTAAATCAAATGTATGATATTGAAACTGACAAGCTTAATAAAAAACTAACTTTATTTAATGATAAAATTTCTATGCGTGAAGCAGAAAAATTATACAAAAAATTATTTTTGTTTGGATTTTTATTTCTTATCCCAACAGGGTTTAAAAATCTTATATTTGGTTTGATTTTATTTTATGTTTGGGGCGTTCTCTATAATATGAAACCTTATGAATTTAAACAGAAAGCTATATTAAGCGATTTTACCAATGTTTTAGCAGGTATAGTATTATTCTTAACAGGATGGTGCGTTAATAGTAATATTGATCTTAGTATAATTGTAATATCACTACCATATATGTTATGTTTTTTAGCTGTTACAATTTTAACTGCTATACCTGATATAAAAGGTGATCTAAATATTAATAAAATAACACTTCCTATTAAATACGGTAAAAAGCAATCATTGTTATTAGCTGTATTTTTAGTTTTAGGAGCATTTATTTTAGGTTTAAAAAACAATGATCCAATCATATCAACTGCGTCTTTAATTTCCATACCATTTTATATTTTTAATTTATTTTCAGCTAAGTTAAATAATATTTTAAGAACCATACGATTTTCAATTTTCAATTTATCATTTTTTTTAATGTGTGTTTTTCCATATTTGTTTTTAGCTCTTGGTATAAATTTTTACCTTATAAAGTATTATTATTGGCACCGATTTGGTTTGCATTATATAAGCTTTTTAATTGATGAATAATGATTAATATTATAGAAAACAAGTGTGATTTTTGTGGTACATGTGTTGGTGTTTGTCCTGTCAATTGCATTGATGTTGATGAAGCATCAATACTTATAGATAACAAAAAATGTATTGATTGTGATTTATGTGTTTATATTTGTCCGATCGAAGTTTTGGAGTCTATTAATGAAGCCTAGTTATGATATAATTGTAGTTGGAGGTGGACCAGCTGGTTCTATGACTGCAAAATACGCAGCTGAAAACGGAGCTGATGTATGTGTCCTTGAAAAGACTAGAGATATAGGTTATCCTGTTAGATGTGGTGAGGCTGTAGGACATGATGGAGTTACACAATTTGTTGAAATGCAAAAAAATTGGATTGCTGAAAAAATTAATTCTTGTACATTGGTTTCTCCAGATGGAACAAAATTAGATGTCCCTTTTGCTAATGAAACTGGTTATATCTTAAACAGAAGAATTTTTGATTATGATTTATCAAGGCTTGCATCAAAAGCGGGTGCACAAATTTTCACTAAAGTTAAAGTACAAGGGTTGCTATTTGAAAATGATAAAACTATTGGGGTGAAAGTTAATCATCTTGGAGAAGATAAAGAAATTAAAGGCAAAATTATTGTAGGTGCAGATGGAGTTGATTCAAGGGTTGGCAGATGGGCAGGATTGAAGACAACTGTTAAAATTAGGGACATGGAATCTTGTATGCAGTATTCTGTCTCTAACATTGAAGTTAAAAGAAATAATATGACAATGTTTGTTGGAAAAAATTATGCTCCAGGGGGATATCTATGGATTTTTCCTAAAGGCGAGAATTTTGCTAATATTGGTTTAGGTATTAGTGGAAAATATAGTAAACACAAATCAGCGAAAAAATATTTAGATGAATTTATGTCTAGAGAATTTCCTGAAGCCTCTATTCATACTTCTATGTGTGGAGGTTGTCCCATAGCTTATCCCATTAAAAAACCCATAGCAGATAATATTATGATTGTTGGTGATGCGGCCCATCATATTAATCCAGTTACAGGAGGAGGGATTACTCCAGCTATGAAAAGTGGTATGTTAGCTGGTATAGTTGGAGCAGAAGCAATAAAATGCAATGATCAGTCTGAAAAATTCTTAGAAAAATATGTTAAGGCAATTGATAAAGATTTTACTAAAAGACATCATACACTTTATAAAATTAAAGAAGCGATATCACAACTATCAGATGAAGATATAAATGGCATTGCAAGAAATATTGATTCAATTCCAACAGAGAAAAGAACTCTGAGAAAAGTTTTCATGTCTTCAATGTTGAAGAAACCTTCTTTGATAATCGATGTTATGAGAATTTTTACTGGATTATAATTGCATTTTATTGATCTCTTAGATAGACTTGAACTATCAAACTTTGTTACAATCCAAATAGATAAACCAGTTCAAAACAATATTAAAAATAAAATTGAAAAGATTACTGCTATTGAATTTAAGAATGGTAATGCTATCAATTTTTTTAATAAAGATAATAATGATATAGATCTAAATCTTAAAAATTTTTTAAAAAGTCATCCTATTGTTTTTTATGATAATAATTTTTTAGATTTTATATCTGATGAAAAAAACATAGATCTTGATATTAATTTAGGTTACGATTATGATATTTTATCTTTGGCTAAAATTATTTTGTTTCAATGTGAAGATTTTTCAATAAATACAATTTGTCAACATTATAATATTCATGATTGTAAAGAGAAGATTGGATTAATTTTTTTCGAATTATTAAAAGATTTTTGTTCATTACCTTTAAATATCATCAATGAAATAGTTAAAATTGTAAGAATTAAAGATATACCAAACAAAAAATTATTTTTTGATTTAGAAAATTATTTACTTAATTCTCAAAAATTTAATGGTATTTACAAAAATAGATTTATTGATAATGTTAATTCGTTGATATTGCAAAGTCATGGTAATAATGGATTAAGCCACTTAAAAAATTACAAAAAAATATTATCAAAAGAAGGATTGTTTAGCCAAAAATGGAAATTTTTTGAAGTAAGAAAATCTCAAGTTGATTTTTATATTGATTTACTTGAAAATTTGGAAAATAATAAGATATTTTTAGCAGAAGCTGGAACAGGTATGGGCAAAACATTAGCATATTTGTTAGCTACAATAATTCATAGTAAAAAAAATAAAAAAACGATAGTTATATCAACTTATACGAAATATTTACAAGATCAAATATTTTATAAGGATTTGCCTTTAATTGCAGAGATTTTAGATATCAAATTTACTTCAGTTCTAATTAAAGGGAGAAAAAATTATATATGTAAAACAAGGTTAAATGATTTAGTGCAAAATTTTAATCTTTTATTAAATGAAAAGGAATCAGAATCACTAATTCAATTATTGATATGGAATTATTTTACAAAAACGGGAGAAATATCTGAATGCAATAGTTTTAATGTTAGATATAATAATAAAGTTTGGAATCTTGTGAAAAGCCAGGCTAATCATTGTAATCCTAGAAAATGTCACAAGTGGGGAAAATGCTACCATATTACAATGTCAGATTACATTGGTAAAGCAAATATATTAGTTGTTAATCACTCGTTGTTATTATCAAATCTTTTTTCAAAAAATATAATTTTTAATGAAGATGTTAGTTATGTGTTAGATGAGGTTCATAATATAATAAATGTTGCACATGATACTTTAACCGAAGAATTGAATATCACAAGTTTTGATAATATTTTTAGTTTTTTTGATGAAGAAAATANTAGAATAATAAATTTTTTAGATGATATTAAAAATTCAAATAGTATCGTTGTAAATCTATTTTTAAATTTACAAAATATTTCTTTGGTTCTAAAAAGTAAATATGAATTATTTTTTCGTGATTATCTAAACTACAAGAAAATAGCAATAGAGCAAAAAAGTATTATTGAGAATACTANTTTAGAGTTTAAAAATTTAAANATTGGTAAGATAGATGAAATTTTAAAATCATTTTATCAACAATTAAGTTATTTGATTGAAGAAATGATTCTTAATAAATGTAGTGAAAGTATTTGCAATGATCTTGAAATTGTAATTGAAGAATTGAAATATAATCATGATATTTTAAATAGAATCAAAGAAAATTCAAAAAACGATATATGCTGGTCGCATTCTAAATTGTTAAAGGGTGATTTGTCTGTGTCTTTACATTGTGCTCCAAAACAATTAAACAAATTTTTGAGTGAAAATATTTTCAGTAGCAAAAGTACAGGGGTTTTATGTTCAGCAACTTTGCAATTTAACGATTCTTTTGATTATTTTAAGGAACAATTTGGGTTTGAAAAAGATTGTCAGAATATAGAAACTGCTATATATGAATCACCTTTCATTTATCAAGAGCAAATGAAATTATTTGTTTTTAAAAATGAATTAAGTGTTAGTGAAAATTTATATTTTGAAGAGATAGCATCGCAAATTATTAGTTTTAGAAAAAAAATTAAAAATAGAATACTAGTTCTTTGTACTTCATATATTCAAATTGTAAAATTTAAAAAAATTATTCAATCAAAGANTTACAACAATAATNTATTTTATCAATTGCCTGGNAAAAATAGAATGCATTTAGTTGAAAATTATTTAAATAATAGTGATTCAATTTTATTTGGGACATCAAGCTTTTGGGAAGGTATAGATTTACCAGGAAAAAATATAGAAACTTTATGGATAACAAAAATACCGTTTTCTAATCCGACAGAACCATTGTTTATTGCACAGTCTGAAAAATATATAGAAATTAATAAAAATGCGTTTTTTGATTATTCTCTTCCTGATGCAACAATTAAATTTAAACAAGGNTTTGGTCGTTTAATTCGCAGNTTGAGTGATTATGGAATTTGTATTNTATCTGATCCAAGATTATTAAATAAAAAATATGGTAAAGTTATTTTAGATACATTACCATTAGATTATATATTATATAATGATGTAAATGATGTTATTACTAAAAGTCAGTTATTCCTGAACGAATTTAATTAAATATGAAAAAATATTTTATAAAAGATAAAAAATACAAACTCAATGAAGTTTTTGAAGTTATTACTAAGAAACCAAAAATTCTAATCGATGTAGATGTCGAAGATCTTGTCCGATGTTCAAAAAAAACTGTAGATAGTATATTAAATTCTTCTAAAACTGTTTATGGGATAAATACAGGATTTGGGAAATTAAGTCAGGTAAAAATTCCCAAAACCCAATTAATCAAACTTCAAAAAAATTTATTACTATCTCATTCTGTTGGTCTAGGNAAGCCTGTAGATGATGATGTTGTNTGGACCATGATTTTTATAAAANTAATTTCTCTTTCTAANGGATTTAGTGGTATTTCTTTAGAATTGTTAAATAAATTAGTTTTTATCTTAAATAGTGGGTACCTTCCGATNNTACCNTCAAAAGGATCTGTTGGTGCAAGTGGTGATTTAGCTCCCCTTGCGCATATGGCACTACCATTAATCAACGAAGGTAAAGTAAGAAATAAAAATAAAGAATTTCAATCAAAAGATATTTTTAAATTTAATTATTCTCTTAAACCAAAAGAAGGTTTAGCAATAATTAATGGGACACAATTTTCTTGCTCTTTNGGAATTGTTTCATTGCTNAANATNAATAGACTAGTTAAAATTGCTGATNTTGTGGCTGCATTATCATTTGAAGGTTTATTAGGAACCATTGCTGCTTTTAGAGAAGATGTCCAAAATGTTAAAATGCATAGTGAACAAATAAAAGTTGCAAAAAATTTAAATTTCTTATTGAAAAATAGTCAAATAAATGATTCTTTAAGGGATCCTAGTAAAGTACAAGATATGTACAGTTTAAGATGTATCCCTCAAGTTCACGGTGCAAGTAGACAAAGTTTATTAAGCGTAAATAAAATTATAGAAAATGAAATGAACTCAGTTAGTGATAATCCTATTGTTTTGTCTAATTCTAATGAGATTGTATCAGCTGGACATTTTCATGCTGAGATCATTGCTCAAGCATTAGATACTGCAGCAATAGCAGTTTCTAGTTTAGCCAATATAAGTGAAAGAAGAATTTATTCTTTGATAGATGGAGATTTTGGTTTACCTCCCTTTTTNATTGATAATGCGGGAGTNAATTCTGGTTATATGATGCTTCAAGTAACAGCAGCTTCCTTGGTTTCAGAAAACAAAACTCTTTCGCATCCAGCAAGTGTAGATTCAATCCCAACAGGAGCGGGGCAAGAAGACCACGTAAGTATGGCCCCATGGTCAGGAAGAAAATNATTAAAAATTATTAAAAATACTGAAAGGGTTATAGCAATAGAATTGCTACTATCTGTTCAAGCTCTTTATTTTAGAAAAAGTTACAAACCAGCAAAAAACTTAATAAAATTAAATGATTTTCTTATGGAGAATATTAAAAAAATAAAAAATGATAAATATTTTAATGATGAATTAAATTTTGCAATGGATTTAATTTCTTCTGGTAATATTTTAAATTATGTTTCTAAAAAAATTAAATAATTAGGGTCAATATAATGAAACTTAAACAAGGCTTAACATTTGATGATGTTTTATTAATACCGCAATTTTCTGAAGTTCTTCCAAAAGAAGTCAGCTTAAAAACAAACTTAACAGGAAAGATTAAATTAAATATTCCTATACTNAGTGCTGCAATGGACACAGTTACAGAAAGTAAAATGGCAATAGCGTTGGCCCGTCAGGGCGGTATCGGAATAATACATAAGAATTTGACTATTGATGATCAGGCTAGAGAGGTTGATCGTGTAAAACGTTCTGAAAGTGGTATGATTCAAGACCCTGTTACAATATCATCAACAAAATCAATACGTGAAGCTTTGGAAATAATGAGTCATTTTAGAATTTCAGGTGTTCCTGTTGTTGATAATAATAAATTAGTTGGTATCTTAACTAATAGAGACATTCGTTTTGAAAAAAATATAGATTTAAAAGTTGCTGATAGAATGACCAAAAACAATCTAATTACTGTTAATGAAGGCACAACTTTAGATGAAGCTAAGATGGTATTGCAAGAGCATAGAATAGAAAAACTTCTGGTTATAGATTCTAATGATAATTTATCTGGTTTAATTACTGTTAAAGATATATTAAAAAAAGAAGATTATCCTAATGCCTCAATTGATAAACATGGCAGACTTATGGTTGGAGCTGCGGTTGGTATTGGAAAAGATTCTTTAAAACGTGTTGAAAAGTTAATAAGTAAAAATGTTGATGTCATTGTTGTTGATACTGCGCATGGACATTCAAAAAATGTAATAAACATTGTAAAAAAAATACGTAATAAATTCAAAAAAATTGAGATAATAGCTGGGAACGTTGCTACAGCAGAGGGTACGGAAGCATTAATTAAAGCTGGAGTAGATTCAGTCAAAGTTGGAATTGGTGCTGGTTCAAGTTGTACAACTAGAATTGTTGCTGGTGTTGGTGTTCCTCAGTTAACTGCCGTAATAGAGTCATATAAAATTGCAAAAAAATATAATATCCCTATTATTTCAGATGGTGGGCTTAGGTATTCTGGAGATATTGCAAAAGCTTTATCAGCTGGAGCAAGTACTGTTATGCTAGGTAATATTTTAGCTGGAACAAATGAAAGTCCAGGTGAAGTAATACTTTATAAAGGTAGAAGTTTTAAATCATTCAGAGGTATGGGAAGCATATCAGCAATGGCGCTAGGTAGTAAAGATCGATATTTTCAAGAAGAGAAATCATTAGATAAATTAGTTCCTGAGGGAATTGANGGTATGGTCCCTTATAAGGGATCTCTCCAAGATACAATTTCGCAATTAACAGGAGGATTAAGATCGTCTATGGGTTATATAGGTTCCAAGAATATAAAAACGTTACATAAAAATAAAATGTTTATTAAAATTACTTCTTCAGGAATGTCTGAGAGTCATCCACATGATATGAACATTACTAAAGAAGCTCCAAATTATCAAAAGCCACAATAAATAAAAAAGCTCCAACTATAAGTCGGAGCTTTTATAAATTTCTAGAGATTTTATTTTTTATTATTGAAATGTCCCATGAGTTTAGATTTTTGTTGTGAACCCCTATTTTTGTGTATAACACCCTTTTGCACAACTTTATCAATTGTGCTGATTGCTTCTTTCAACAATNCCTCACTTTGATCTTTATCCTGTTCGTTAAGGTATTTTTTAACGGATGTATTAAGCATTGATTTGTAGTGTTTATTTCTAATGTTCCTCTTATTAGACTGTCTAACTCTTTTTAACGTTGAACCCTTTGCTCCCATGATAATCCTATAATTTATAATTTATAATAATAAAATAATGCCGCTTAATATATTACAAGTTAGAACATTAATTCAAATAAATATATTAATGAAAATATTGCAAAATGTATTATATAATCTTAATTTAACATATATTAAAATATTTATTTAAAGTATTTTTAANGAGATTAATATGATTGATGACTTTTTACATTCAGTGCCAGTTTTTAAAGATTTATCAGATGATGAGTTTGATAATTTAGCACCTTATTTTTCTATAAAAAACTATCCCAAAAATAGCATGATTGTTCTTGAAGAGGAATATGGAGATACAGTTTATTTTGTTAAAGAGGGTACAATAAAAATTTCTAGATTAAATGATGAAGGGAAAGAAGTTATTCTTGCATTACTCGGTAATGGTGAAATTTTTGGAGAATTGTCTGCTCTTGATGGA
The DNA here is from genome assembly GCA_002703375.1 of Fidelibacterota bacterium. GTDB lineage: Bacteria > Fidelibacterota > Marinisomatia > SCGC-AAA003-L08. The sequence continues at coordinate 33,910 of NZTO01000012.1, forward strand.
GAGGCACGTTCTGCAAATGCACATGCACAAGAAAATTGTGTAGTTTATTCTATTAACAGTAGTGATTTTATTCATGTTTTAAAAACTAATTTTAAAATAACTCATTGTCTACTTGGAGAACTAGCAAAGCGTATTAGAAAGTCAGATAAGCAAATTGAAGCTTTGTCCCTATCAGATGCTGAACACAGAATAGGAGTCTGTATCCTAAGTTTTGCTGAAGAAAGAGGTGTTATAAGAAAAGGTCAAGTTACTATAGAAAATTTGCCTTATCAACAAGATATAGCTAATATGGCTGGAACCTCTAGAGAAACAGTGTCTAGAGTTTTTAAGTTGTTAGAAGACAGGCATCTTGTTTTTAAACAAGGTCATACATTGATGATACCAGATTATTCATACTTTAAACGTGTATTTGGCTAAATAATTACCTTTTTATAGAATTCAATACTGTTGAATATTAATGATATTTTAAAAAGCATTCGTAAAAAAGATATATTATCTATTTCACGTACAATAACTCAGATTGAATCATCAAATTGTGACAAACTTCTATCAGAGATCTACCCATTTACTGGAAATGCATTTAGAATAGGTATCACTGGCCCTCCAGGAGCAGGAAAAAGTTCAATCACTAACGAATTAATTACAAAATATAGAAGTTTAAATAAAAGTGTTGCTGTTATTGGTGTTGACCCAACGAGTCCTTTTACTGGCGGTGCTCTTCTTGGTGATCGATTAAGAATGGCTAAGCATTTTTCTGATAGTGGAGTCTATATCAGAAGTATGGCAAGTAGAGGTAGTCAGGGTGGTCTGTCTAATAAGTCTCAAGATGTTGGTAATATTTTAGATTGCGCAGGTTTTGATATAATCATCTATGAAACTGTTGGTGTTGGACAAATTGAACTTGATGTTATGAAATCATCAGATTTAGTAATTGTTGTACTTGTTCCAGAATCAGGAGATGATATTCAAATGATGAAAGCTGGACTTATGGAAATTGGTAATATTTTTGTTATAAATAAATCAGATCGCCCTGGTTCTGATAAACTTAAAACATCTATGCAACAAATATTTTCTCTTAAAAATAATATAGAATCATGGGAAAACCCAATAGTTAAAACTTCAATTATTGAAAATTTTGGATTAGATGATTTATTTGAACAGACAAATAACTATTACTATTATTATAAAGAATCTGGTTTGAAAAATGTTGTTCTAAAAGATAGATACAAGCAGCAAATTGAAGATATAATTATTAGAGAATTACAAATGAAATTTTGGAATAAAAAAAGAAAATCTTTTTTAGATTCAATTTTTAAAAGGGATCAGAAAGACTGGCCTTCGCCTGTTAACTTATTAAAAAAAATTAAAAGTAAATGAATACTTTAGCAAGAAGTAGAAATATGCCTTTTTGGGATCATTTAGAAGAACTAAGATGGTGCCTGATAAAAAGTATATTTTCTATTCTCATTTTTACTATTTACTGCTATTTAAATTGGGAATATTTTTTAGATATTTTATTAAAACCNTCACAGAAATTAAATNTTAACCTAAACTTTCAAGTTTTGAAAATAACTAGCATTTTCATTATAAAAATTAGTTGTAGTATTCTGTTAGGATTAATATTTTCTATTCCTGTAGTATTGTATCAAATATGGAGTTTTGTAAATCCTGCATTGAACGAAAAATTTAGATTAAATATTTATTTCTTAACTACACTTAGTTTATTTTTTTTTATAATTGGATTATGTTTTGGTTTTTTCATTATAATACCATTTAGCTTAGATTTTTTTAGTAGNATGATAGATAATTCATTGACTATTGCATATAATGTAACTCTGGATAATTATTTATATTTTGTGCTATGGTTATCATTATTATGTGGAATGATTTTTCAATTACCTGTAATTTCAATATACATGTCTAAAATAGGTTTATTTACTCCAGAGTTTTTAAGACACTACAGAAAACATTCATATTTATTTTTTCTTGTATTGGGTGCGATACTAACCCCTCCTGATCCTTTAAGTCAAATAGCTATTGGTATTCCATTNATAATATTATATGAAATAAGTATACTAATATCTTTATTTTACAATAAAAATCATGAATAGTCTTTTTGATAAAATTGGAAAAGTAATTCCTGATGATTTAAGGTCTTTTCAATATCATTACAAGGAAACATTGAATTCCAAAGTAAAATTAATAAATACTGTTGTTAATTATATTTCTAAAGCAAAAGGCAAACAACTTAGACCAATTTTACTATTATTGTCATCAAGATTATGTGATAAACCTAATAATAATACTTATAACGCTGCTGCTTTGATTGAATTGATGCATGTTGCAACTTTAGTTCATGATGATATTGTAGATGAAGCAAATATAAGAAGAGGATTTCCATCAATAAATAGAATTTGGAAAAATAAAATCTCATTATTAATTGGTGATTACATGTTTTCTAAAGCTTTGGAAAATATGATTAAAATTAAAGATTTTGATGCTTTAGAGTTGTTATCAAACACAGCTAAAAGATTAAGTGAAGGTGAAATTTTACAAGTCGAGAATGCAATTAAAAAAAATATGTCAGAAAAAGTTTATTTTGATATGATAAAAGATAAAACAGCCTCTTTNTTTTCAGCTAGTTGCAAACTTGGTGTCATAACAGTTTCAAAAGATGAGGCAAAGAGNAATGCNCTAGAAAAATTTGGATTAAAATTAGGTGTTGTTTTTCAAATAAAAGATGACCTTTTTGATATACTTGGTCAAGTTGATTCAATAGGAAAACCTATTGGTTTCGATGTTAAAAAGAATATGTTTACTCTTCCTTTAATTTATTTATTATCTAAAAAAAANTTTTTTGAGAAAAAAAAATATTTGTTTAATCTAAAAAAGATGATAAGGAAAAAAAGATTTAACGATATTAAGAAAGATATAATATCTTCTGGCGCAATTGAATATACTGAAAAGTTAATGAAAAAGATATCGATAGAAGCTAAAAGAGAATTAGATATTTTTCCTTCTAGTAAATATAAAACTATGTTGCTTGAGATTGTTGATTATAATATTGTAAGAAATAAATGATAAACAGATTTAAAACTAAAAAAGATAAAATTTTGACTATTGCAAATATGATAAGTATTAGTAGAATTTTGTTATGTTTNCCCCTTGTAATTTTTATGGAGATCAATGATAACTTTAATACTTTTATAGTTATTTTANTAATGATTTTAACTGATTTGATTGATGGTTATGTTGCTAGGATGGCTGACGAAATTACGGATTTTGGTAAACTAATTGATCCTTTGGCAGACAAAATATGTTTTTTGGTAGTAAGTATTCATTTGATATTTAATTATGGAACGTATATGTTGTTATTTTTTTGTTTAATTATGATTAGAGATATGATAATAATTATAATTGGTTCTTATTTGATGTTAAACAAGAATATAGCATTAGAGTCAAATAAATTAGGTAAGTGGTTTATTTTTATTTCTTCTTTAATGATGATTTCTGTTATTTTTGGATTATCAATGTATATCATTTGCTTCTTTTATTTCATATCCGTTGCCCTTATGTTTATAAGCACACTTCAATATATAAAAAAATACAACAAAATTTTTTTAACATAATAATATGTCATTTTTTAAAAAAACTTTAAATAGTCTACTCAACACAAGTGATAAGTTCAAAAATATATTATTACCTTTTTCTAANAAAACAAAGTTGAGTCAAAATAATATTGATCAATTGGAAGAAACTTTATTGCAATCAGATATGGGTTGGGAGTTGTCAGAAACTTTAATTGATAAAATGAAAGTACTTGATAATAGATTTAATTCTTGGGAAGATCAACTTATTAACACAATTTCAAATGAAGTTAATCAGGTTACAAGAAAGAAAGATTTATCAAAAGTAATTTTAATCGTTGGAGTTAATGGTACAGGAAAAACAACATCTGCAGCGAAGCTTGCAAACTTTTATAAAAGTAAAAATGAAAAGGTTATGCTAGTTGCTGCTGATACTTACAGAGCTGCTGCTGTTGAACAATTAGAAATTTGGTCAAAAAAAGTTGGTGTGAAACTAATATCTAATAAATTGTCTAATGATTCAGCTTCAATTGTTTTTGATGGTATAAAATCAGGTTTATCAAAGGGTTACGATCGTATAATTATTGATACTGCTGGAAGAATACAAAATTCAAAAAATTTAATGAACGAATTAGAAAAAATTTATCGTGTTGGTACTAAGTTAGTTAAGCATTGTGATATCTTTATAACAATTGATGCTAATTTTGGTCAAAATGCTATATCTCAAGTAGAATCTTTTAATTCAAAAATACCCTTATCAGGTATTATATTAACGAAGTTGGATGGTACAGCTAAAGGTGGAGTTGTTCTGTCTTTAATGAAAAAATATGCAATACCAATATGTTTTATTGGTAATGGTGAAAGTTTGAATGATTTAATTCCATTTAATTTCAAAGAATACATATATGCTCTATTAGGGAAAGAATTATTAAAAATTGAATANAAATAAAAAATTATGTTTAATTACGTTAGGATGTTCTAAAAACTTAGTTGATTCTGAACTAATATTGGGTAGTATTAAAAATTCTCAATATACAATAACCGAACAACCAAATGAAGCNGATACTATTATTGTTAATACTTGTGGTTTTTTAGATTCNGCAAGNGANGAGTCAGTTGATGTTATATTAGAGGCTGGTGAGCTCAAAAAAAAAGGTAAACTCAAACAATTAGTTGTTTCAGGTTGTTTTTCAGAAAGATATAAAAATCAAATCCAGGATGAATTGCCTGAAGTTGATCATTTTTTTGGTACTACAGATTTGGATGATTTAGTAAAAAAAGTTACAGGTAAAGATTACCAAAAGAATGACCCAGATTTTAATAGAAGCATATTAACTCCAAATCATTATGCATATCTCAAAATTGCTGAAGGTTGTGATAATGGCTGCTCATTTTGTTCTATACCATTAATGCGTGGGTTGCAAAAGAGCAGATCAATTGAAGAAAATGTTAATGAAGCATCTAAACTTGTTGATCAAGGTGTAAAAGAAATATTAGTAATTGCTCAAGATTCAACTTCATATGGCTGGGATCTAGATAGGGATACGAATTTACATAAACTTTTTGATAAATTAGATTTGATAAAAGACTTGAATTGGATTAGACTTCATTATGCTCATCCAGCCCATCTACATAGACATATGATTGAAAGATTTAGAACTTTAAACAAATTACTACCATATATAGATATGCCAGTACAGCATGGTTCCGACAAAATGCTTAAATTAATGCGAAGAGGTATGAAAACAGATGGTATCAAAAGAAAAATAGATAAATTAAGAAATATTAATCCTGATATTTGTATTAGAACATCAATTATAGTTGGTCATCCAGGTGAAACTGATAAAGAATTTCAGAAGTTGTATGATTTTGTTGAAGAAGTCAAATTTGATAGACTTGGTGTATTTACATATTCAAATGAAGAAGGAACATATGGATACGATTCTTTCAATGATAATATTCCTCAACAAGTTAAATATGATCGTATGGATGCTATAATGCTTTTACAACAAGATATCAATTTAGAAAAAAATAATTTGCTAATAGGAAATAAAGAAAAAGTAATTATTGATAAATTGCTAAACGAAAACGAATCTTTAGGACGAACATATAGAGATTCTCCTGATGTTGATAATAATGTAGTTGTTAAAGGGCATCATGAAATTGGTTCGATTATTAATGCTAAAATTATTGGTGCATCAGATTATGAGCTTGAAGCTGAAATAATAAAATGATTCCTACAAAAACATATAAAGTATTAGGTATTGAGCATATAGGTATCGCAATGCGAACCAATGATGAAATTAAGTATTTTTTAGATTTACTTCCAGGACTATCATATATTGGAAGTGAATTAGTATTAGATCAAAAAGTTGATACGCACATTTATCAAACTAAAGACTCAAAAATTGAATTATTGAACTCTACTGAGCAAAATTCAATAATTGATCGATTTTTAAAAAAAAATCGAAATAAGATACACCATATTGCTCTCAAAGTTGATAATATTTCAAATGCAATTAAAGAATTAAAAAACGCAGGTATTGATTTTATTAATGATGAGCCCAGTATTGGAGCTGAAAATTGTAAGATTGCGTTTATCCATCCAAAATCTACAGGCGGAATTCTATTTGAATTATGTCAGCATTCATAGTAGTTTTAAATGCCCATAAATAAAAATCTTCTAACAAAAATTCCTAATGAACCTGGTGTATATATTTTTAAAGACTTTAAAGAAGATATCATATACATAGGTAAAGCTAAGATCCTAAAAAATAGAGTTAGATCATATTTTAATAAAAGTAGTCTTGAGAAGACAAAAAACAAATTGATGGTTCCAAAAATTAACACAATTGATTGGATTGTAGTAAGGAATGAAGTAGAGGCAATACTTACCGAAGCTAATCTTATAAAAAAAAATAGACCTAAATATAATATTCTATTAAAAGATGATAAGACATTTCCTTATATACAAATTACAAATGAACCATATCCGAGAGTAATGATAGTTCGTAAAAACAATTTGCCAAAAGATAAGCATTTGTATTTTGGACCTTATTCAGATGTTAGCTATTTAAGACAAACTATGAAAGTCATTCATAAAATTTTTCAATTAAGAACTTGTTCGTTTTATATAGATGATAGAACAATAGAAAAAAAAGAGATTAAAATATGTTTAGATTATCATATTAAAAAATGCAATGGTCCTTGCGAAGGTTTGGAATCTGAAGATAATTATAATCGCATGATTAACAAAATTAAAGAATTTTTAAAAGGTAAAAATAAAGAAGTTAAAGATTATATTGAAGCAATGATGACAGAATCTAGTAAAAAATTACGGTTTGAGCTTGCTGCAAAATATAGAGATCAATTGATTGCTATTAATTCTTTCACAAAAAAACAGAAAAAATTAGCTAATGATTTCAAGAATCGTGATGTTTTAGCTTTAGCAATTGATGGATCGGTAGGAATTGGTGTTGTTCTAAGAATTAGGAATGGACTTTTAATAGGAAAAGAAAATTTTAAATTATCTGGAGTCAAAGACGAAAACTTAAAAACAATTTTTTTAGAATATTTTATTCAATATTATCATTCAACAAAGGATATCCCTGAAGAAATTTTAACAATGTTTAATGTCGAAAATGTAAAAGATTACGAAAATTGGTTATCAAATATTGTTAAAAAAAAAAATAAAAATAATAGTGCCAAAAATTGGAGAAAAAAAATCGCTTGTTGACATAGCAGTTAAAAATGCTAAATTAATTTTAGGAAAAGAAAATTTAAAAAAAATAAAAATAAGAGAAAAAATTCCAAAACAAGTACAAATTTTAAAAAATGATCTTAATATGAACATCTCTCCAAGACGAATAGAGGCATTTGATATTTCAAATATTCAAGGATCGAATTCAGTTGCATCTATGGTTTGCTTTATTGATGGTAAACCTAAAAAGAAAGAATACAGAAAATATAAAATCAAAACTGTAGTAGGTATTGATGATTTCAAATCTATGGAGGAAGTGGTTTTTAGAAGATACAATCGAGTTATTAATGAAAAAGGTCAACTACCAGATTTAATATTGATTGATGGTGGTAAAGGTCAATTGAATTCAGCAACTAGATCATTAAATAAATTAGGTTTGAATTATATAACCATAATTGGTTTAGCCAAAAGATTAGAAGATGTTTTCTTCCCTGGTTTAAAAAATCCTCAAAATATATCAAAAAAATCTCTCGGTCTTTTCTTATTGAAATACATAAGAGATGAGGCGCATCGTTTTGCTTTATCATTTCATAGAAAATTAAGATCTAAAAGTATGACAAAATCTTTATTAGATGATATTCCAGGTATAGGTTCAAAAAGAAGAGATATCATTTGGAAAAATTTTTCATCAATCAATGAGATTCGTAACTCCACAATGAAAGATATTCAGAACAGAACAAAATTTTCAGAAAAAGTTATAAAAAAAATTATTGATAGATTAAATAAAAGTGATTAAATATAATTCAGAACAGCTATTAGCAATTAAGCACAACCCTGCACCATTACTTATACTAGCAGGTGCAGGAACAGGCAAAACTACTACGATCATTGCTAGAATAGCNGAATTAATTTTAAAAAAGAATATTAAAACGAGTGAAATCCTTGTATTGACCTATACAGTTAAGGCTGCTGAAAATTTTAAAGAAAGATTAGTAGATATAGTTGGTAAAAAAATAGATGGTCTTCAATCATATAATTACCATGCTTTTTCCAAAATGATTTCAATGGAATTTTACAGTGAGCTTGGCTACGCGAAGAAACCAGAATTAATCACGGATTCAGATATATATTATCTGCTAAATAAGCATATAGACACCATAAATTTATCTTCAATTGCATACAAAAGAAATCCTGTAGATGCGATAAAATCAATGAAAATATTTTTTGACAGAATAAGAGATGATTTAATNGATCACAGTGATTTAGTATATAAATTACAAAGTTATAAAAATGACATTGNTGATAATGATGAAGATGCTATTGAGAGTTATAAACAATTAAAAGATTCTATTCAAATATATCCATTATTNCAAAAATGGAAGCACGATAATAATCAATTAGATTTCGGTGATATGATTTTGAATGTTTGGAATTTAATCAATACTAATTGCAAAGTTCTAAATGAACTAAGGAAAAGATATAAGCATATAATTATTGATGAATTTCAAGATAACAATTATGCTTTATCAAAAATTATTTCCAAAATTGCACATCCTAATAATAGCATAACTGTAGTAGGTGATGATGACCAATCAATTTATTCATTTAGAGGCGCTAACATTTTTAATATATATGATTTTCAAAATAAATATGAAAAAATTAAAAATTATAAAAAAATTGCTTTGATGAAGAACTATAGGTCAAATCAATTTATTTTAAATATTGGTAATAGTGTAATCGAAAAAAACTCAAATCGTTTAGATAAAGGTAACCTTTCATCAGATATAAAAGGTAAAACAATCCCAAAACTTTACATAGGTGATAAAGATTCACAAATTAATCTGATATGCCATAAAATCATTAATCATATTAATAAGTTTAGAAACTTAAATAAAATTGCAATTTTATGCAGAACAAACATTCAGTGTAAAAAAATNAAATCTATTTTAAGTTCAAAAGGCATTCCAGTAAATTATAGAAATGATAAGCTCTTTGAGCAACCTGTGATTAAAAATATCATAAGCTGGATTAATTTTATTTTAGATACAGACAATGAATATCAAAGTATGATAAGAGTAATTAGTTCTAAGTTTGGTAGTCAAAGAGCATCGTTATTATCATCGGAATTAAATTATTTTCGACAAAAATCTTTGCTTGACACCATAATTTGTCAAACCAATCATGAAGACATTAAAAAGTTTTGTATAAGATTAAAACAATTTAAAGATAAAATTATATATAAATCTCCTCAAGAATTCATATGGGAAGTTATATCTTTTTCTGGATATTATAGGATAAGTGATGAATTAGAAATTAGATCTATAAATAAATTTAGATCATTTGTCAAATCATTTCTGAATACATACAGAAAAATAAATCTTTTTGATCTATGTAATTACATAAATATTAATTATAATGTGAATACTATTTTCGTTGAATTAGAAAATGATTTGGCCATTCCAGCAGTTGAATTAATGACTGTCCATGATTCNAAAGGTAAGGAATTCGATACAGTATTTTTNCCTTTTTTGTCTTCTAATTCATTTCCAATGAATTTTAGAAAAGGAAAAACTATTACTTCTCTTCCAACCAATTGGGAAAAAATGGTCATCATTTACCAAAGATGATAAAATTTTACATATTGAAGAAGAAAGACGTTTATTTTATGTTGCTATTACGAGAGCAAAAAATAACTTATATCTTTTTACCACTGAAAAAAGAAGATCAAAATTTATATCAGAAATAAATCCTAAATTATATTATGTGGAGAATATTTTAATGAATGATAAGATAGATGAAAATGAAAATCAAAAGGAAACTGCTTTCAAAAATCTCTATAATAATTTAATCAATGAAAATTTTATTGAAGCACATGAAGCAATAAATAACATTGAAAGAATTTTAAAAAATGAAAAAGATTTTTCTTCAGTTGATAAAAATATAAATTTAAAAACTTTTGTGCCAAGAGTTTTGACAAAGCCTGTTTTATCATCATCAAGCATTGAAACTTATGTAGAATGTCCTTTGAAATATAAATACCAAAAAATTGACAAAATTGAAGGAAAAAGTAAAAAACCTTTTTTTAGTCTTGGTAATACAATCCACAAAGTACTTGAGTTATTCCANTCTCAAGGGAAGAAAACATTTGAAGAAATTATGAATTTATTAAATGAGAATTGGGATAGTTATGGATATGAATTTGAAATTGAAGAAAAACAATATTTTGAAGATGCTAAGGAAATGCTTGAAAAGTATTACAACTATATTAAAAATAAAGATGTTAATGTTTTTTCAACAGAGGANGCTTTTTCTTTTGAATTATCAAATTGTACAATAAANGGACGNTGTGATCGAATNGATGTAACAAATGATAANAAAATAAGTGTTTTTGATTATAAAACAAGTAAAAACAAAATAAACGAAAAAGATGCTATTAAATCAATACAACTTGCCATTTATGCAATTTATGTAAGGATTTCTAAACTTACTAAAGAGGATGGAAGAAAGTTAGGAAGTTTGCCAGAAAAATTAACTTATTTATTTTTAAGATTTGATGAGCCTGAAGTTACGATTCAATTTGATAACAGCCAGCTTGATGAAATTAAAAAATATATTGAATCCATTGCTTCAAAAATATTAATGAAAAAATTTAATCCGATAAAAGGCTTTCATTGTAATCATTGTGATTATAAAAACCTAATTTGNACTGAATGGAATAATGATTTGAAATGATTTTTTACAAAAGTACAAATAGATTAATTAGTTTGTTAGATGATGAGGTAAATTTTGAGACTGCATTATTTAGGGGCATAGCACCAGATGAAGGTTTGTATATGCCAACAAGAATACCCAAATTTACCTTCAAAGAAATTATGGATATGGAAAATTTCAGCTATTCTGATATAGCATTTAAAGTCTTAAATGTATTTTTAAAAAATCAAATATCTGAANAGNATTTAAAATTTATTGTTAGGGATTCATATAATTTTGAAGTCCCAATTGAGAAATTGAATCATAACACATCGATTGTTCGATTAGATAGAGGCCCAACACTTTCTTTTAAAGATTTTGCAGGAAGGTTTATGGCAAGAGTAATGAAAGTGTTGAAAAAAGATGATGAAAAAATCACTATTCTTGTTGCAACTTCAGGGGATACAGGTGGAGCTATGGGAAGTTCATTTAAAGGTTTAGATAATATTGAAGTAGTAATTTTATATCCAAAAGATGAAGTNACAGATTTTCAAAAAAAACAGATGAATGATTTGGGTTGTAATGTTAAAACAATTGAGGTAGATGGTAAATTTGATGATTGTCAATTAATGGTTAAGAAAGCTTTTAATGATTCTGATTTGATAAAATTAAATTTAACTTCTGCAAATTCTATTAATATTGGCAGNATTCTTCCACAAATAGTATATTATTTTTATACTTTTTTGAAATGTAGTTCTGATTATTTGCCATTAATTTTTTCAGTTCCTTCAGGAAATTTTGGNAATTCACTTGGTTGTGAAATTGCTAGAAGAATGGGCTTACCAGTCAAAAAAATAATATTAGCAGTAAATGAAAATGATGAATTTCCTAAATTTTTAAAAAAAGGTTATTACCATAAAATTTCACCTTCAATAGCTTGTTTATCTAATGCTATGAATGTTGGAAANCCAAGTAACTTAGCTAGATATTTTGATCTTTATGGTGGTAGTATAGATAAAAATGGTTTGGTAAATAAAATGCCAGATTTAGAAGAAATGAGAAAAAATATATATTCCGCGTCTGTTTCGGACGAAGAAACAATTAAAACTATGCAAGATTTATTTTTGCAAAAAAAAATCATTGTTGAGCCACATGGAGCTGTGGGTTTAAAAGCTCTAGAAAAATATAGAACAAATTCAAATGATGATTGTAATGCAATAGTTTTAGAAACAGCAGCACCTGAAAAATTTTCAGATTCTGTCGAAAGTATTTTGAATATAAGCTTAAATTTGAATAAAATTTCTGTTAGTAAAGCAAATTGTTTAGTAGAAAATGACTATAATGATTTTAAAAGCAAATTATTAGATCTGCAAAATAAATGAAAATGTCAATAAAGACTATATCTACAAATAGGAAAGCTCACTATAAATTTCATATCATTGATAAATATGAGGCTGGGATTGTTCTTGTTGGAAGTGAAGTTAAATCTTTGAGAGAATCGAATGTAACAATTAAAGAAAGTTATGTAAAGTTTATAAAAAATGAACTTTTTACAATTGGAATGCATATCAGTGAATACTCACACGCTGGATATTCAAGCCACGATCCTGTTAGAATTAGAAAATTATTATTGAATAAAAAGGAATTAAGTAAAATTTCTAGATGTATACAAGAAAAAGGGATGACATTAATTCCACTTAAGCTGTATTTTAAGGGTGGTAAAGTTAAACTAGAATTTGCTACAGNTAAGGGAAAGCGTTTGTGGGACAAACGTCAAGATATTATGAAAAAAGATATACAAAGGCAGGCAGAANGAACTTATAAAAATAAGAAAATTAAACTATGAAATTTGCAAGTNTTAATGAACAAATGGACATACTCACTAGAGGTGCTCAGGAAATAATTCCAAAAGAAGAATTAGTTCAAAAATTAGAACAATCTCAACAAAAGTCTNCTCCATTAAATATTAAATTAGGATGCGATCCAAGCAGACCTGATTTACATATTGGACATGGAGTAGTTTTAAGTAAATTAAAACAATTTCAATATTTGGGTCACAATGCAATTCTTCTTATAGGGGATTTCACAGCAATGATAGGTGATCCAACTGGACGAAATAAAACTAGACCACAATTAACTATTGAAGAAACCAAGAAAAATGCCCTAAGCTACATTGATCAAGCAAGTTCAATTTTAGATACTGAAAAATTAAAAGTTGTATATAATTCTGATTGGCTCAGTAAAATGAACTTTAACGATATTATTAGATTAACTTCTTACTTCACTGTAGCTCAAATGCTTGAGAGAGATGATTTTACAAAAAGATATAAGAGTGGAAAACCAATTTCAATTCACGAATTTTTATATCCAATTGCTCAAGGTTATGATTCTGTGGTTTTGAAATCAGATGTTGAGCTTGGGGGAACTGANCAAAAATTTAATTTGCTTGTTGGTAGAGAGCTTCAAAAGATATTCAAGTTACCACAACAAATAATTATTACCACTCCTCTATTGGAGGGTACTGATGGAAATGAGAANATGTCTAAGTCTTATAATAATTACATAGGCATTACTGAAACACCAAATGAAATGTATGGTAAAACTATGTCAATACCAGATTCTTTAATAATAAAATATTTTGAATGTGTAACAAATATCAATAATAAAGAATTAGATTTAATTAAAAGTGACGTTGAAAATAATGTTTCAAATCCTAGAGATTTAAAAAGGAGACTTTCTAGAAAAATTGTAGAATTATATTATGATGAAAAAATAGCTTATTCTGCTGAAGAAAATTTTGATAATTTGTTTATCAAAAAAGCTGTACCTACTGATATTCCTGAGATTTCAGTAAAAAATAAAATTAAAATAGTTTTGCTTATTGTCCAAAATAAAATGGCATCAAGTAATGGTGAGGCAAAAAGATTGATAAAACAGGGTGGAGTTAANATTGATGATGAAAAAATTAATGATATTCATTATATTTTTGAGCCTAAAAATTGTATTTTAAAAGTGGGAAAGCGTAAGTTCCTAAAAATAAATTTTTAGTTTTGATAGTAAAAACAACCTACGCAAACATATACTTGGAACCAACCTTTAAATCTGAATTAATATCACAGGCTTTAATGTGGGATAAGCTCAATGTTATTGAATCGCTAGATAATTGGTATAGAATAAAACAATGGGATGGATATGTTGGTTGGATTAACAAATTTTACATTGCAAAATTAAATAAAAAAAATGATTGTTACATAATTCCATTAAATTCAATTAATGTATATGATAGCATAAAAAAGAGAAAAATTATAGCTAATTTATTATTTGGTTCTTATGTTCCATTGAAATCTNNTTCAAAAAAATTTTATGAATTGCTAATGCCAAATGGTAAAACAGGTTTTGTTGTGAAATACGCAGATTACAATGATGAAAAAAATATTAGAGAAAAAATTATTGAAAAGTCAATGTTATTTCTAGGTGTACCGTATCTTTGGGGTGGTAATTCTGCATATGGTTTTGACTGTTCGGGATTTGTTCAATCAATATTTAAATATTTTGGCTTTGAGCTTGAAAGAGATACATCTTTGCAAATAAAAAACAGTTATTTAAAAGTAATAAAACCTTCTAAAGCTAAGNTTGGAGACCTTGTATATTTTTTTATAAATAANGTAATAAATCACGTTGGTATTTTAATTGATGATAGTAAAATTATTCATGCATCTGGAAATGTTATGATAGAAAATATTCAAGATGTTTTAGACAGATTAAAGTTAAATAAAGATAGTAAAATNGATTTTGAGATTTATTCAGTAAAAAAATTAATAAAAAGAAGAGTTAATTATGAAAGGTAACAAGAAAATAATTTTATCAGGAATTCAACCTTCAGGTACTTTATGTATCGGCAATTATNTNGGTGCAATAAAAAATTGGGTTAAATTACAGCACGATTATGATTCTATTTTTGTAGTGGTAGATATGCACGCTATTACTGCCAGACAAAATCCTGCAGAATTAAGGAAAAGATGTTTATCTTTTGCAGCTCAGTTTATAGCTTGCGGGATTGATCCTAAATTAAGTAGTATTTTTGTACAATCGCATGTTTCAGCTCATGCTGAACTCGCTTGGGTTTTAAACTGCTTTACATATATGGGNGAACTTAATCGNATGACTCAGTTTAAAGATAAATCAAAAAAAAATAACGCAAATATTAATGCAGGATTATTCACTTATCCAATTTTAATGGCATCAGATATATTATTGTATCAAGCTGATTTAGTTCCTGTTGGAGCAGATCAAAAACAGCATTTAGAACTTGCAAGGAATATAGCTGAAAGATTTAATAATGAATATTCACCAACATTTAAGATCCCTGAGCCATACATTCCAAATCATGGTGCGAGGATAATGAGTCTACAAAGCCCTAAAAGTAAAATGTCTAAGTCCGATGAAAATGAAAATAATTTTATTGGTTTACTTGATAATGAAAAAACTATTTTAAAAAAAATAAAAAGATCCGTTACCGATTCTGGTAGTAAAGTTAATTATCAAAACGGTGGAGAAGGTCTCAAAAATCTTATAAATATTTATTCTCTATTTTCAGGTGAAAAGATTGAATTAATTGAANAAAAATATATAAATCAAGGTTATAAAGAATTNAAAGATGGTTTAACAGAAGTAGTCATTGAGTCACTTAGGCCAATTCAAAAAAAATATCATTCTTTGATTGATGAAAAAAGTTATTTGGAAAAAATATTAAATGAGGGTTCAACAAATGCAATGTACCGTGCACGNAAAACTATACAAAAAGTTTATCGAAAAATAGGCTTTCCTCAATTTAAGAGTTAGATAATTAAATATGCGTTTAAATAAATATTTAGCAAAAGCCGGTTTAGCATCAAGAAGAAAATGTGATGAATTGATAAGAAAAGGTTTAATAAACATTAATGGTGTCATTATTGATAATTTATCGACCCAAGTAAAAGAAAATGATTATGTTTTATATAAAAATAAATTAGTTCAGTTAAAATTCAATCCAGTTGTTTACCTTCTGAATAAACCTAAAGGTGTTATTTCTACTGTTAATGACCCTCAAAATAGAAAAACTATAATGGATTTTTTTCAAACTGAAGAACGCCTATTTCCAATTGGAAGATTAGATAGAGATACTACCGGAGTTATTTTAGTCACAAACGATGGTGATTTAGCACACAAATTAATGCATCCTAAATATAAAATTGAGAGAAAATATATCGTTCATACAAAGTTGAACATTAATAAAAATAAACTCAAATTGATTACTAATGGTGTTTTGTTAGAAAATGGTCAAAAAGTAAAAGCTAATATTAATTGTTTAGAAAAAAAATTTAATAGGTTTGTATTTGAAGCTATTTTATTTGAGGGTAAAAATAGGGAGGTTAAAAATATTTTTAAATTCCTTGATTCAAGAGTTGAATCTTTACATAGAAGCAGTTTTGCTGGTATAGTTTTGGGAAAGTTAAAAACAGGACATTCAAAAAAAATATCTTTAAACATAATAAGAAAAATAATTAATACTTAACTTTCCTTGGGTATTTCTAAAAAGAATCATAAATTACTAGGCTAAATGAGGATTTGTATTAATAATTATGATTATTGCTATTGATGGGCCAGCGGCTTCAGGTAAATCTGTCACTGCTAAAACTGTTGCCAAGAAACTAGAATACATTCATATTAATACAGGTTCAATGTATAGAGCTGTTACTCTTCATTTTTTAGAAAAAAAAATAAATTTAGATGATAGAGCTAACTTTAAAAAAGAATTAAAAAAAATAAAAATAAATTTTAATATTCAAAATAGAACTTTTATTAATGACATCGACGTTTCTAGCAGATTAAGAGATGATTTCATTAATAATAATGTAAGTAAAGTAAGTGCAGTTAAATTAGTAAGAGATAAGTTAGTATCTCTACAAAGGAGTATAGCAAAAAATAATAATGTTGTTATGGAAGGCCGCGATATAGGAACAACTGTTTTGCCTAATGCTGATTATAAATTTTTTTTAACTGCAGATATTGAGGTAAGAGCAAAAAGAAGGTTGATTGAAAGTCAGAAATCTGAAAATGATCTTCAATCTATGATTGGTCAAATTAAAAAAAGAGATAACCTTGATAAGAANAGGAAACACTCTCCATTGGCAGTTGCAGATGATGCTATTATTATAGACACTACTACTATGACCATAGTTGATCAAGTTGATAAAATTGTTAACATAATAAAAAAGAAAGATAAATATACTAATGAATGAAAATGAAAAAATAAACCAGGAAGTTGATGAATCTTCCGCAACCCCTTCAGATACTGAAGTAAATGAAAATACAAATGTAGAAGTAACTGAAGAAATAAAATCATCTAAAGATAACCAAGTTGAGAATACAGATATTTCATATGAAATAGAAGATGAAAATGATAGCATAAACGAATCTAAAAAAATAGATTCTAATGAAGATATTATNGATGAANTTTCTGAAAATTCTAATATTACATTAGATTATTTATCTCCTGATTTATTGAANATAAAATCCATTAGTTTTGATGAAATAGACAACTACTCTATGCAAGGGGTAAAAGTAGAAGATTCCAGCGAAGATGATATATATTCTGATACATTTTCTGATATCAAGCAAGGTGAAATAGTTTCTGGTATGATTGTTGGTGTTAATGATAGAGATGTACTTGTAGATGTAGGCTTTAAATCTGAGGGAATAATATCAATAAATGAATTTAAAGAAACTCCCATTGTTGGAGGTGAGATTGAAGTGTTTATTACAAATCTAGAAGATAGAAAAGGAAAATTTGTTTTATCTAAAGAAAAAGCGGACTTCTTAAGAGATTGGTCAAGATTGAAAAAATGTCATGAATCTGGTGAAGTTATTGAAGGTAAAATTGTTAAGAGAATAAAAGGTGGTTTAGTGGTAGATATTGGTAATATTTTTGCTTTTTTGCCTGGTTCTCAAATTGATATTAGGCCTGTTGTAGATTTTAATGAGTATATAGATCAAACATTTGAATTCAAAATTGTTAAAATTAATGAATTGAGGAAAAACGTTGTGCTATCAAGGAAAGAACTTCTTGAAACTGATATAAGAGAAAAAAGACAAGATATAATTTCTCAGTTAGAAGTTGGCATGGTGTTGGAAGGTATTGTAAAAAATATAACAGACTTTGGTGCTTTCATTGATTTAGGTGGTATTGATGGACTTTTGCATATTACTGATATTACTTGGGGAAGAATAAACCACCCTAGCGAAATGTTAGAAACCAATCAAAAAATTAAAGTTAAAATTATAGATTTTGATGTTGATAATTTAAGAGTGTCACTAGGATTGAAACAGTTACATCCTGAACCTTGGAAAGAAGCAGAAAGAAAGTATCCAGTTTCTTCAATAGTTGAAGGCAAGATCGTTAATATGATGAATTATGGCGTTTTTATTGAAATTGAAGAGGGTATAGAGGGCTTGTTACATGTATCAGAGATGTCTTGGACTAGACACATAAAACATCCTGGTGAGTTATTTAAATTAGGCGATAAACTATCAACAAAAATTTTAAGTCTTGATCCAAACGAGAAAAAAATATCATTAGGATTAAAACAATTGCAAGATAATCCTTGGGATACNCTAGAAGAAAAATANACTGAGGGNAGTATACACAAAGGAGTGGTTCAAAAATTAACACAATTTGGAGCTTTTGTTGAGATTCAAGCTGGAATTGATGGTCTAGTACATATNTCTGATATTTCCTGGACAAAAAATATTAGAAACCCTAAAGATGTATTATCAAAAGGTCAAGAAATTGATGTTAAAATATTAGAATTAGATATCGAAAATAGAAGATTGTCTCTTGGAATTAAGCAAGTTGAAGAAAATCCTTGGCTTACTTTTAAGGAAAAATATAAAACAGGAGATAAGTATTCTGGTAAGGTAATTAAAATTCTTGACAAAGGTATTATTATAGAATTAGAAGACGAAATTGAAGGAATTATTTCTCTAAGTAGATATCCTAAAAATGCAAGGTGGAAAATCAAAAAACAATTTGAAATTGATCAAAATATTGAAGATTTAGTAGTGCAAGAAGTTGATATAGAAAATAAGAAAATTATTTTTATTGCAGAATTTGATGATTTCGAGCAATCAGACGATTCAGTACAAAATAATGTTGAAATTAATAATGAGCCTGTAAGTGAAAAAATGCAAATTCCTGATGATATAATTAAAAATATTGTTGATAATGATAAAAAGTAAGCCTATTTAATTTAATTTTAAATTATTTATGATAGTTTTAGGAATTGAGACATCTTGTGATGAGACTTCCGCTTCAGTATTTATTAANGATAAAATTGTAAGCAATCAAACTTATACCCAATTAATTCATTCAAAGTATGGTGGCGTAGTTCCTGAATTTGCATCAAGAGAGCATGAAAAGATTATTTCACTAATAATTTATAAAGCACTACAAAAGGCAAATGTCAAAANAAGTGATATTAATTGTATTGGTGTAACATATGGTCCTGGACTGATGGGAGCTCTCTTGGTTGGTGTGAATTTTGTCAAAGGTATGTCAATTGCATTGGGTATTCCTTTCATAGGTATTAATCATCTTGAAGGTCATATTTTTGCAAATTTTATTGATTATCCAAATATTGAATTCCCATTTTTATGTTTATTAGTATCAGGTGGTCATACTCAGATTTGGAATGTCAAAAATTATCAAAATTATAATTTAATTTCAACTACTCGAGATGATGCTGCAGGTGAGGCATTTGATAAAGGCGCAAAAATATTATCATTAGGCTATCCCGGTGGACCTGAAATTGATAAAGTTGCAAAACTTGGTGATCCAAACAAATATAAATTTACAATTCCNAGCATAAAAAACTCAGAATACGACTTTTCTTTTAGTGGTCTTAAAACAGCTCTATTATATAAACACAATAAAATGAATAAAAAAGAACAAGAATTAGAACGATCAAACTTGGCTGCAAGTTACCAAAAAGCCATCATACTATCATTATTAAATAAAATTGAAAAATGTATTAAAAATACAAAAATTAAAACTGTTACTATTGCAGGAGGAGTAGCAGCGAATTCTTATCTTAGGGAAAAGGCCAAAAAACTTGAAGATAAAAATGAAGTAAAATTTTTATTTCCAAGCTTTGAATATTGTACAGATAATGGAGCAATGATTGCAATAACAGCNTCATATTATTTAAAAAANAAGATTTTTTCTAATTTAGAATTATCACCTGTCCCAAATCTTAATATAGAATAATGATAGATTTTTATACTAAAAGCTCTTTAGCTACAATTGGATTTTTGATTATTATTTTTTTCATTCTTTTTTATAGATATAAAAAAATATTAGATACTAAAATCATTACTAAAGCATATATTTTACTTTCTCTTAGATTTTTAAGTTTAGTTATCATTTTGTATTTATTTATAAACCCATTACTGATTTATGAAAATAATTCAATTGTGAAGCCTAAAGTTGGAATTTTTGTTGACAATAGTAAAAGCATGTCTATTTTTCAATCATTTAGTAATATTAATTATTTAGATCAAATAGATACATTGGTGAATTATCTTGAGAATAAAAATTACTTAGTGAAAAAATTTGTTTTTTCGGATAGTTTAAAAAAAAAAAAAAGTTTATCGGATTTAAAATTCAATGAAATTGTAACTAATTTTAGTCCATTAAGTGATTTAAAAAGCAAATATGATTTAGATTATAATATTATTATTTCTGATGGTATTCCAACTGTGGGTAAANCAATTGAAGGTAATACATTTAAAAATCCAACTTTTGGAATTTCAGTTGGAGATTCAATACAAATAATTGANGTCAAATTAGAAAAAATATTTTTTAAAAGACTTGCTGATAATTATGATATTGTTGAAATACTATGTATTATTAAATCAAAATTAAATAAGCAGATAAATACAAATTTAATCATTACAAATGAAAATGGTGATATCATTCACAATAATTTTATAAAGCTTAATGAAGGTGAGAATTTATCAAATGAAAAAATAATAATTAACTCATCANTTTTAACAAGCGAAAATACTGTTTCAATTATGAAAGTTAAAGATGAATATAATTTTAAAAATAATTCCAAAAAGTTTTTTTTTAATAATGTTGAAAATCCAAAAAATATTCTTTTGGTTAGTGGAGTTATATCAACAAATACTTATTTAATTAAAAAAAATATTTTAATTGATAAAAATAACACATTGTATCACATATATGCTTTTAATAAAAATGATTTAGATTCTAAATTGAAAAAAATAGAATTTAGTAATTATGATTTAATTATTTTAGATTCGTTTTTAGATAAGAAAATATTTCAATATAATAATAATGTTATATTCTTTGAAGGACCTAATATGCTAGATTATCAAGTTGACCTAATTAGCAATATTTTTGACCTAGAAAGAAAAATTAATTATAATCTCCAAGAATCACATTTAATCAATAACAAAAAAGAATATTTAGATAATGATCTTTCATCATTACCTCCGTTTAAAAGAAATTTCATCTACAATGCAGACAATAGCGAAAACATCTTATATAAATATAATGACAATTCTGATGCTATTATAATAAATGATAATGCCATAGGATTTTTTGTGCCTAATATTGGCAATGTTTATAAAAAAGTTCCAGAATATGATAATAAAGAAAACATCAATGATCTTATTAAAATGATAATAAATTATTCTAAAGATGATAATAGATCTATAATTTCATTCAGAAAAACACATAAGTATATAACTCTTGGTGAGTCCCTAGATATAGGAATTAAGTATTCATATTTGGTAGAACCTAGATACATTAATAATAAATTAAATGTAATAGCTTATAAAGATAGTGTTGAAAAGCAACTAAATTTGCAATATGATCAAATAAATAATGGTTATTATGTTAATTTTAATCCAAAAGATGATGGTAAATGGTTGATAAAAGGAACTTTTTTTTATGATGATAAGAAAATTAA
This sequence comes from Fidelibacterota bacterium, assembly GCA_002703375.1. Taxonomy (GTDB): domain Bacteria; phylum Fidelibacterota; class Marinisomatia; order SCGC-AAA003-L08. The sequence continues at coordinate 55,920 of NZTO01000012.1, forward strand.
TATTGAACCAATTGAAGTTTATGTTGAGGAAAATGATCGTGAGGATCTTTTTATAAATGATAAATCAACTTCTTTTAAAAAATTAATATTAAAGACAGGTGGTGATTTTGTAGATATTGATAAATTGACTAAGTCTTTAACTATTTTTAATTTTGAAGATAAGGAAGAAAAAAAAGTTGTCATTTATGAATCTGCTGATATTTTTAAATTTTTAACTATTTTAGTTATAATTTTATGTGTAGAATGGTACTATAGAAAACAAAAAGGATTGTTATAAATGAAAATCTCTTTTATTGGATCAGGTTATGTTGGTTTAGTTTCAGGAGCCTGTATGGCTGATTTTGGCCATGATGTGATATGTATGGATATTGATAATAAAAAAATAGAAGGTTTAAAAAAATGTAAAATTCCTATTTTTGAATCTGGTTTATCTGAGCTAATAAAAAAAAATATTACTGAACAAAGAATTTCATTTTCTTCAAACATACATCAAACTGTTTCAAATACTGATATAATTTTTATTTCAGTTGGAACACCATCTGATAAAAATGGAAATGTAAATCTTAAATATATTTTTGAAGCAATTAAAAATATCATTCCTTTTATTAATAGTTATAAAGTACTTGTAATAAAATCTACAGTTCCCCCTGGAACTGCATTTAAAATAAAAAAGTATATTAAAGATTTGAAATTAAATAACGATTTATATGATATTGTATCTAATCCAGAATTTTTAAGAGAAGGTTCAGCAATTAAAGATTTTATGATTCCTGATAGAATTGTTATTGGATCAAATTCAAAAAAAGCAATCAATTTAGTTAAAAAAATTTATGATCCATTATTTTTAAGAGACATACCATTAATAAAAACTAGTCATGAAACAGCGGAGCTAATTAAATACTCTACTAATGCTTTTTTAGCAACTAAAATATCATTCATTAATGAAATTGGTTTACTCTGTAATAAGTTGAATGCTGATGTAAAAACAATATCTAATTCATTAGGTTTAGATGGTAGAATAAGTCGAAAATTTTTACATCCTGGACCAGGTTTTGGTGGCTCTTGTTTCCCTAAAGATGTTATGGGATTATTGAAAATAATGAATGAATATGAATTAAGTGGTAATATAGTTGATGCAGTTTTAAAAACTAATTTTGAACAAAAAAAATATATTTTTGAAATTTTTTACAGTTTACTCAATAATAATGTTAAAAATAAAAAAATCAGTGTTCTTGGGCTATCATTTAAACCTAATACTGATGATATAAGAGAATCACCTGCTTTAGTGATTATTAAAAAACTTTTATCTAAAGGTGCTGATGTTTATGGCTATGATCCTCAAGCATCCGAAAATATGAAAGAACTTTTTCCTGAAGTGAAATTTTCAAATGATTTACAGACTACATTGTACAATTCAGATGGAGCTATTCTATTAACAGAATGGAATGATTTAAGAACCTTGAACCCCAAGAAGATTAAAAAAATAATGAAAAATAATATTTTTATGGATTGTAGAAATATCTATAAACCTTCAGAATGGATCAATGAAGGATTTAAGTTTAAAAATATCGGAAGAATAGAATGAAAATTTTTGTTACAGGAGGCTCGGGATTCATAGGAAGTAATTTTATACATTATCAGGTGAACAAAAAAAATAAAATCTTTAATTATGATAAGCTTACATATGCAAGTTCAATTGATTCTCTTATTTCATTGCAAAATAATTCATATTATATGTTTAAAAAGGGTGATATTGCTAATGTAGATGTTTTAGAAGATGCAATTAAATTTTTTAAACCAAATATCATTGTAAATTTTGCTGCTGAAACCCATGTAGATAGATCTATTGATGGACCTAAAGATTTTATTCAAACAAATATTTTTGGAACTTATAATCTACTCCAAGTATCTTTGAATTATTATAAATCATTGAATATGAAAGAAAAGAATACATTTAAATTAATTCATATTTCAACAGACGAAGTTTTTGGTACTCTGGATGATAAAGGTTTCTTTAATGAAAATACCCCTTATGATCCTTCGTCACCATATTCTGCATCTAAGGCATCATCAGATCATCTAGTTAGAGCTTGGAATAAAACATATGATTTACCTGCTATTATTACTAATTGTTCAAATAATTATGGACCATATCAATTTCCTGAAAAATTAATTCCTTTAATGATAATCAATGCTATTGCTAAAAAAAAATTACCTGTTTATGGTAAAGGTAATAATATTAGAGATTGGTTACATGTATTTGATCATTGTAGCGCTATAGATTCTATTATTAAAAATGGCAAGTCTGGTAGTAGTTATATGATTGGTGGTAATTGCGAAAAAACTAATTTAGATATTGTAAAAATGATTTGTGATATTTTTGATAAAAAATTTAAAAGCAATAATTTTAAACACAAAAATTTAATTAAGTTTGTTGATGATAGACCAGGACATGATTATAGGTATGCTGTAGATTACTCTAAAATAAAAAATGAGTTAAAATGGGAACCCGAAATATCCTTTGAAAAGGGACTAGCAAGTACTGTTGATTGGTATTTGAAAAATGATTTCTGGTGGAAAAAAATTCAACACACAAATTATAATCAACAAAGATTGGGCCTATTAAATTGATTTCGTTTAATAAAACTGAAATACCTGATGTAGTGACATTTAAAAGTGAAAATCATTTAGATAATAGAGGCTTTTTTATGGAAATCTTTAATAAAGATATTAGTGATTATTTTAAATGTGATTTTGTTCAAGACAATTTCGTCAAAACAACAAAAAAACACGTTATAAGAGGAATGCATTTTCAAAAGAAAGAAGCTCAAGCAAAATTGATCAAGGTTTTTAAAGGTAAAATATTAGATGTCGCTGTTGATTTAAGAAAAAAATCCCCTACTTATAAAAAATGGGTAAGCAGAATTTTATCTGATGAAAATATGTTAAACATTTTTATCCCTGCTGGTTTTGCTCATGGTTATTGTACCTTATCAGAAAATACAGAGGTTTATTATAAATGTAGTAGCTATTATAATCAAAAATTTGATGCAGGTTTTTTGTGGTCAGATTCTGATATAAATATAAAATGGCCTACATCTAATCCAATTCTATCAAGTAAAGATCAATCTTTACCAAATTTTAGGGAGTTAAAATGAATAAAATTAGTTTTGAAGACAAAATTGAAAACAAGACTTTAGTTGTTGGAATAATTGGTCTAGGCTATGTTGGGCTACCATTGTCAATGACTTATTGCAAAAAAGATTTTAAAGTTATAGGATTTGATAATGATCCAAAAAAAATAAATAGTCTTTTAAACAAAAAAAATTATATTTCTGATATTGATGATGAGATATTATCAGATATGTTATCTAACAAATTATTTTTGCCAACAAATGAACCAAAAGAACTATCTTCCTGCGATGTAATATTCATTTGTGTTCCAACTCCTATTACCAAAAATAGAGTGCCAGATATCTCATATATAAAATCAGCTACACAAATAGCTGTTAAATATTCAAAAAAAGGAGTTTGCATTATTTTAAAAAGTACTACATTCCCTGGTACCACAGAGGATATCATGGTGCCATTATTTGAAAATAATTATAAAAAAATTGATAAAGATTATTTTTTATCATTTTCTCCCGAAAGAATTGATCCAGGTAATAAGATATGGAATTCAGATAATACTCCTATTGTAGTTGGAGGTGTAACAAAAACTTCTGGACAAATAGCAGAATCAATTATTAAATCAGTAATTCCTAAAGTTCATAAAGTGTCTTCATCTAAAATAGCCGAAATGGAAAAGCTTTTAGAAAATATTTTCAGAAGTGTTAACATAGCTCTCGTTAATGAGATGGCACAAATGTGTGACAGGATTGGTGGTATAGATATTTGGGAAGTAATTAACGCTGCAGCTACTAAACCCTTTGGTTTTATGCCTTTTAGACCGGGACCTGGAATAGGGGGGCATTGTATTCAAGTTGATCCATATTACTTGTCCTACTGTGCCAGAGGACATGATTTTCACTCTGAATTTATAGAGTTGGCAGCTAAAACGAACGAAAATATGCCTCATTATGTTGTTGATGAATTAATTAAGTTTTTAATTAAAAATTGCAAAAATATTTATTCAGCTAAAATTTTATTTTTTGGAGTTGCCTTTAAAACAAATGTATCTGATACTAGGAACTCACCAGCTATAAAAATCATAGAATTATTAAATAGAATTGGTTTTAAAGAAATTGAATATGTTGATCCATTTGTAGATAAAATTAGTATTGGGAATAAAGTTTATAATAATATTAATAATTATAAACAAAAAATATCTGAATTTGATTGTTGTGTTATCTCAACTGATCATACCTCTTTCGATTATGAATTTATTAGTAGTAATGCTAATCTAATATTTGACACAAGAAATGTAAATATTGAATCAAGAGATAATTATCATTTAATTGGAAGTGGAAAATTATGAGATTTTTTTTAATATTACACACATTAATTTCTTTTGTAATTTCACAAAACTTAAACTCTGGATTTGAATCAAATTTTGATTTAGAAAAAATAAAAGAGTTAAATCAAGAAAATAATTTTAAAAATCAAAATCATTTTAGCAGTTTAACATATAATTCAAATTTGTTAGATGAGGTGGTTGATCCTAATAAATATATAGTTGGTCCAGGCGATTCGTATTCTTTTAACATTCTATCAGCAGATGGTGTTGTAAATTCATATTTATATGTGAATCCGACTGGAGAAGTTTTAATTCCTTCAATTGGTAAAGTATATGTTAATAAGATGACCTTAAAACAATCAATTAACGAAATTGAAAAAAAATGTTTTGAAAAATATCCAAACATCAATGTTCACATATTGTTAAATAAAATTAGGCAGTTTAAAATTCAAGTTAAAGGGATATATGACATTCCTAGTTATATCAATGCTTCACCTATTCTGAGAGTTTCTGATATTATCTTTCCAATTATAAATGACTATAATCTGAAAAAACAGAATTCTGAAATTGATTCCTCTTTTTACATTAACAAAAATAAGAAGCTTATATCAAGAAGAAATATTAAAGTTTTAAGAAATAATGATACAATTCACGTTGATTTATTGGCATTTAATAGATTTGGGAATAAATCTAAAAATCCTACTTTAATGCAGGGTGACATCATTGAGTTAAAATTTGAAGAAAATTTTATAAATATTTATGGTGGGATTAATTTACCTGGAGAATACGAAATTGTGGAAAATCAAAATTTGCTCGAGATTATTAATATTGCAGGTGGTTTTACAAAAAATGCTGATTTTAATCACATAGAAATAAATAGGTTTGTTGATGAAAAAGAAACTATAAAAATTCTTTTAAATTATGATAAAATT
>NZTO01000013.1 GCA_002703375.1 Fidelibacterota bacterium
AGGGTTGGGCTGTTCGCCCATTAAAGCGGCACGCGAGCTGGGTTTAGAACGTCGTGAGACAGTTCGGTCCCTATCCTCTATAAGCGAAGGAAATTTGAAGGGAGCTGTTCCTAGTACGAGAGGACCGGAATGGACAAACCTCTAGTGTACCTGTTGTCACATCAGTGGCACCGCAGGGTAGCTACGTTTGGACGGGATAAGCGCTGAAAGCATCTAAGCGCGAAGCCCACCCTAAGATAAGATTTCCCTTATCAATAATGATACTGAAGACTCCCAGGAGAATACTGGGTAGATAGGTTACAGATGTAAGTGCAGTAATGTATTTAGTCGAGTAATACTAAGTAGTCGTGAGGCTTAATCAATTTTTAACTTTTCAGGTTGACAATTCAATGAATCTTTTTTTATTCACAATTAAATTTTCCGGTGATTATAGCATAGAGGAAACACCCGATCCCATCCCGAACTCGGAAGTTAAGCTCTTTAGCGCCGATGGTACTGCACGGGAGACCAGTGTGGGAGAGTAGGACGTTGCCGGTACTTTTAAAAAACCCTTAATCTAGATTAAGGGTTTTTTCTTATTACATTAAAATTTTTATTTATAAATTTAATAATGTGACCAAATACCTTGCATAAAGAGGTATTTCCAATTAGATTTAAGACGAGAAATCGTATTGTATAATAGATTAAAATAGGATTAAAGATGAAAATAATAAAAATTTTTATATTTTCTTTCATAATTAATATAGTTTTTTCAAATGATTTTGATTTAATTGAAGAAAGCTTTAACGAAAACAATATAAGTACTTTTTATCTAAGTAGTTTTGACATGACTACTGGAGCTACTGATATAGAGTTATTCAGATATAGATTGAGGGTCTTGAATAATCAATTATTGGAAAATGATGATTTGGAGCTAAAGTTAGAATTTTCAATGACAGTTACTTCTCCAATGATAGGATATAATAATGCGACAGAAATTTTAACTGGTGATGTATTTATTACTGATATAAAAGAAGATATTGTTTTTGATAATACTGATTTAAATATAAATACAACTAGAATTGGTGGTAGTATATTTCGTGTTGAGCTTAAAACTGAACCAGATAGTGAAACAGTACAAGATATTGCAAATGCTGTACTACAAATGGGAAGACTACCAAATGGTGAATATAACTTCAATATAAAATTATTTTATGGTGATGATTTGCAGCAGGAACTACAAAGACCGGTTGAAATTTATTTTCCTGTTTTTTTAGAGCTGGTTACTCCTGGTGGAAGCAGTTTAGCAGATACTTTAGAAAATTCAATTTTTACAACTTATCCAGTATTTCAATGGGAATCTGATTATTGTCCAACTTGCATTTACGGAATACGTATTAGTGAATATAATCCTATTTTGCATAGTTCTTTCTCAGAAGCAATAAATGATATTTCTAATTTACCAATATCGCAATCAGCTGATTATTTTGATATAGGTACAAATATTAATACTTTTCAATTTCCATTGTCTGGTGGTATAGATTTACAGGTTGGTAAATTGTATGTCTGGCAGATAGCGAGAAGTTTTGAAACTACATTGGGAACAAATTTAACAAAAAGTAATATTAATCTATTTAAAATTAAATCAGTCTCAGAGAGTAGGGAGGCCCTTGATTCATATTCAGATATTATAATTGATTTCATCGGTGAAACAACTTACAACCAATTTTTTGGATCAAATGGTGATTTTTCAGGTTTTAATTTATCGGGTAATAGTATTTTAATTAATAATGAATCTGTTCCGATTAGTCAATTGAATAATTTTTCTAATCAACTCAATGAAGGGACAATTTCCATAATATCAATTGAGGTAGAATAGATGATGTATATAGTTACAATGATCATTTTTAGTTCAATGCTGTTTTCAGCTAATGCCATAGGTATGGTTACAAAAACTTTGGGTAACGTTGAGTATAGAAATTCTAATACGGGATCAACAAAGCAACTTACTTTAGGTAATTTTCTTTATAATAATGATCAAATCATTACTAAAGAAGATGGTTTTGCTATAATCCTATATATAGATGATAAAAGCCAGGTAAAAATACAGAGTAACACTGAACTAACAATAAGAGGAGCAGCTTCTGCAGGTGAAATTGCAAAGCAAATTAATGTAACTAACGGTACCATTAAAGCCAATGTTTCTAAACAACAATCTAGTGACTTTACTTTAGTGTCTCCAACATCAGTGGCTGCTGTAAAAGGAACTGATTTTTGGGGCATAATAGATGAAAATGTAGGCGATACATTTTGTGGATTATCTGGTAAGGTTGAAATAACAAACTCATTAACAGGTCAAATGGTTGAACTTGTACAAAATACAACAGCTGTATCTCTTAAAAATGGAAATTTATCCGTTGCAACTACTCAGGCAGGAGATATTCCACAGGATCAAGATCCAAATCAAAATGATACTGGTGAACAAGAAATTAGAATACCATTTCAAAATGAGGCTGGAGAACAAAAAGAATTAATAATAAAAATTCAGAATAACTAAACTTAAACATTAGGAATAGTCATTTTGTATAGTTTAATAAGCTTCATCTTTTTTACATTTAGTTTTGGACAAGCCATAAATCATCAACCTATTGATAATGCAGACTCTAATTTACCATTAAGAATTGAAATTGAGATAATCCCAGAATTGAAAAAAGTCAATCAAGTTTCTCTGTTTTATAGGAATCCTAATCAAGAAAATTATTTTCAATTAGAGTTTATTAACTTGCAAAATAACTATTATTTTTCAAATATACCAGAATTTGTACTTGATAATGAATATTTAGAATATATTATTATTGCTGAATTTAATGATGGAAGTACAATAAGTTACCCAAGATCTGATCCATTTAACAATCCTCATAAAATAGACATACAAAATAAAAACGAAACTATAAAGTCAAATCAGGGAAGTGATTTTTCAAAAGGAGGTAGTCTTAAATCAAATGCATTGATTTTATCACCTCTTCCAAATTCCAATGTTAATAAGGATGATGTTTTGATTGCATTATCACTTTTTAGTGTTAAAGAGCCAAATCTTGAGAAAATTAAAGTTTTAATTGATGATATTGATGTTACTGAGAATGTTGTAATTGATGATAATTTACTTACATACATTCCAGAACAAATTTCGTCAGGTTTGCACAAAATATCAATATTGATGGAAAATAAATATGGAATTAAATTTCAGAATATAAATTGGTCATTTAATATTGTTTCAAGTTTTTTAGCTGCAAATGAATCTAGTTTTAAAAGGTCAGGAAAAATATCTTCTGATTTATATCAATCAATAATTGATAATAATAGTATTAATTACAATACATATAATTTTAACTTTCGAGCAAATTGGGATTGGCTAGATTTAAAATCAAATGTTAAACTTTCTTCACTTGAGTCAATACACGCTCAACCTAGAAATAGATTTAAATTAGATTTTAAAACTCCATTCCTATTATTAAAACTTGGTGATGTTAATCCAGAATTAAATCAATATGCATTATGGGGAACAAGAATAAGAGGCTTTGAATCACAGCTTAAATATAGTTTTTTATCTTTTAAAATTACTCAAGGTGAATTAACTNGAGCTNTNCANGGAGAGTCNATTCATGATAGAATGGTAATTACTGATTTTGAAGAAGCAGTTGAAGACCCATATGAGGATATAAANAATGATGGTACTTGGACAGANGCAGANGAATATATTGANTTAGAGCCTTATGGNCAATGGGATCCNGGTGAAACNTTTTCAGATTGTGGNTATGATGAATTAGGAAATTTAATTTGCACAGAATGTGTCAATGGTNTNTGTGATGAAACTACATATGGTGATNGTGAATATACAGGAGCAGAACCATTCTCAGATTGTGGATTTGATTCTGATGGAAATTATTTATGTGAAGATAATGAAAATTGGAATTCAAGTTATGGTGATAGTACATGGAGTAAAACAGGGCCTGATGTTCTTAATATTGGACGAAATAATTATGTTTTTAAAAACACATTGGTAGCTTTTGATTTGGGATTAAAGTATAAGAAAAAAATTAAACTTAATTTTCATTTTTTAAAATCTCGAGATAATACACAATCTATCTATAAAGAAATAGATAATTCAATTGTTCATTTAACAGATGAACTAGAACCTTTGGTGTTAAACAACTCCATTGATTTATTTTCAATTGATACAACAATTAGTGTTGATGATGATTCTATTAGAACTTTTTATGATTACCAAATTGGATATGAATCATTAATAAATAATTGTAATAATATTTTTGGTAATAATTTTGAATGCAATGTACTAGTCCAAGATTGGTCTGGAAACAAACCTCAAGATAATATTGTTTTTGGATCNGATTTTAGTTGGAAGTTTGATGAAGATAGAATGCTNTTCCAANGTGGGTTTTCGCTAAGTTTTCTAAACACNAANATTTGGGACCCGGTATTTACTTCAGCAAATTTAGATACATTATCAATATTAGGAGATTTTGATCAAGATGATCAAATTGCAGGTTTAGTAAAAATTCCATTTGAGCCATCTGACTATCAAGATACATTTATTATAAATGAAAATATGTTACCATTATTGCCATTTGACCCAAGTTCAGGTGATATTGGTNTAAAGCAAATTTTACATATGTCAAACTTAGCTTATCATTACAAATTAAATATGAAATATCTAAATCATAATATAGTATTTGGTTACAGACAAATCGGTCCAAATTACAACTCATTNGGGAATCANAATATACAAAAAAACATTCGAGAAACTACTTTTAGCGATAAAGTGAAATTTTTTAACAATAGGATGTTTATCATATTTAAGTATCAAAAAATTGACGATGGAGTTTTATTAATTCAAGAAACAATTGCATCTAACAAAAAAATGGATCTTAATATAAATTTATATCCAGGTGTTGGTGTCCCNACCTTTAGTTTAGGTATTGGAGTNAACACTAGAGATAACGGAGTAAATGGTGANNTTGATTCANGATACTTNATTGATGGATCATATTATAATCAAGANGAATATGAAGATTATCAAGAAGATTTAGGNGATAATTTTAATCCTGNTTTTGTTGATACGGTTGATGTNGATNTNAGCAATAGAGATTATACNAANACAATTAAAACAAATATTTTAATAACTAATCAGTTTAAATATAATGGTTTNCATAATATTAGTTTAAATTTNTCTAACTCAAANAAGATTGATTTATTAGAAGTTGAGAGGGGGCCAGAAATTTTAAATGGAGAATATTATTCACCAGCATCAACAAATNAAGCAATTAGTTTTAGTATNAAATCTGTTTTTGTTGGTGGTATAACATCAAATTTATCAGTTAGTAAAAATANTTTTACTTTTAGTAAAGGACAATTTTATCAGGAGCAAGAATTAAATTATTTTGATTTGATGTTTGGATTAAATAAGTTGAATTTTTTCAAATCTATTGATATTGGCGGTAACATAAGTATAGGCAATGGTACCTCTGAATTTTCACAATATGCATTAAAAACATCACTAAGTAAATCTATTTATGACATTTTATTGTTCAAATCTAATTTTGAGTATAAAAGAAAAATAACATATGGTGAATCTGTTAACTTATTTAATAATTACCAAATTACAGCAAATTTAATATATACATTTTAATTAGGANAATATAATGGGTAATCTAATAAGCGTTTTTTCAGTATTTTTGTTTATAACTTTCAATNTTCTATTGCTNTATTATGCTTTNATNGANAAATTAAATTTACTNCCTCCAAAAATAAAGTCTATATCAATAGGTTTTTTATTGACTCTAGTGTCAATTCTTTTGACAACAATTTTACATAGTCTAAATGTGTTTGATGTTCTTGAACATAAATTATTTGATTATAGGATGGAAATACGTGGTTATTTATCGGGTGATTTATCTTTAGATCCAATTCCAAAAGTAGGTGAAAAATTTCAAGATTCAAATGAAAATGGTAAGTATGATTTTGGTGAAAATTTTGAAGATTTAGGTAATGGAATTTGGGATAATAATGAATTGTTCGAAGATTTAAATGAAAATGGTAAATATGATTTTGGTGAAAATTTTGAAGATTTAGGTAATGGAAAATTTGATAATGGTTTAAATGTNGTATTAGTTGAAATTGATGATGAATCATATCGTTTGATAGATGAATCTTATCCTTTTCCTAGAGGNAGGGTGTATGCAAGAGCGATACGAAATTTAACTAAGGCAGGTGCTAAAGTTATTTTCTTTGATATAATGTTTGATAAACCAGATCATCAGTCTGAAACAATAATAAAAGAATTTGGAAATAACATTCCTAATTTCATTCATGGTGATGAAGAAATGAAAAATGCTATTTTATATGCAAGAGAGAATGGAACTGAAATTATTTTAGGTTCAAAAGTAGCTGAAGAACCAACAAGAATACCCCCTTTTTATTACTTAGAAGCGACAGATAAATTAATGGAAGCAAATCCATTATCAGCAACTGTAGGAGTTCCAACAGATATTGATGGTGTAAATAGAAAATATCTTGTTTATCAAAAAATACCAGGAGATGAAACTTGGTATATATCACCTGCAATAAAAGCGGTTTCATCATTTTTAGAAGTTAATTATGATGTGACCTCAATAGTAGAAGATCGAACAAAAGGTATGATTACTTTTTTTGACAAGGTAGATACAACGAAAAAAATTGTAATTAATACATATGGAGANAATTACAATGTATTTAAGTTAAATTATTACGGGCCAGCATCAGGTGCAAAAACCGGTATAGAAGATAAAAGATTTAAAACATTTAATAGATATCCTTTGGCAAATATCATTGATGATTCAAGCTATGATTTAGATCCAATCTATGAAGATACGAATTGGATGGATCAATTTTTACCTGGTATTNTACCTGACTACATTTTAGCAATAGAAGATTTAGATCAACGTAAATTAATGATGGATATGTTAGGTATCGGAACCAATGACTTAACAAAAAGTCCATTTTATAACAAGATAGTTGTCGTTGGAACTGCATTACCAGAAGACCAAGATACAAAAGTTACTCCTTTTTATAACGTTTTAAATAAGCAAATTTTGATGCCTGGAATGGAAGTTCACGCAACAGCCATCCAGCAAATAATAGATAAAAATTATATTTCATTTTTCAANAAAAATATTTCTTATAATAAAAGTGGATTATATTTAGGATTTTTTGATGTAGTTGATTTTCTAATTATTTTTAGTTTGGGTTTATTGACTTTTTTAATTTTTACTTTTACTAGTCCTATAATATCAGGTATTCTTGTATTATTTTCAATTTTAGGATGGTTTATTTTTTCAATCGGTATCTTTGTAGACAATCAATTTTGGTTTTTNAAATATTTTTTAACAGATTTTNTTTTATTACCTCCTGATTTTAATAAATCAATTTTTATGCCAATTATTTTTCCAATATCGTCTATCATATTAACATATGCTTTTAATCTAGCATATAAGTTNATAACGGAAGGTCAAGATAAAGCATTTTTAAAGGCTTCNTTTGGAAGCTATATATCCCCAGAGTTGATTGATCAAATGTATGAATCGAAACAAGCCCCTTCTCTTGGAGGAATAGAAGGTCATAACACACCATTTTTTTCTGATATTGCTAGCTTTTCAACATTTTCTGAAAAATTAAGTGCTGAAGATCTTGTAATTTTATTAAATGAATATTTAAATGAAATGACAAATATTTTACTTAACAATAAAGGAACTTTAGACAAATATATTGGAGATGCTATCATAGCTTTTTTTGGAGCTCCTGTTAAGTTGAAAAATCAAGAATATTTAGCTTGTTTGACCTGCTGTCAAATGAATGAAAAGTTAGAAGAATTACGGACCAAATGGAAATCTCAAGGAAACCGTTGGCCTAGTATTGTTCATAATATGCGACACAGAATAGGTGTAAATTGTGGTTCTGTTGTTACTGGTAATATGGGTTCAGATATGAGAATGAATTATACAATGATGGGTGANACTGTTAATGTTACTGCTAGATTAGAGTCTGGTGCAAAACAATATGGTATTGAAACACAAGTAGGTGAAAAAGTATTTTTAGCTACAAAAAATGATTTTGTTTATAGAATTATTGATTATGCTATAGTTAAGGGACGAACCCAGCCTTCAAGAACGTATGAATTGATAGCCCAGAAAGGAAAAGAATCACAAATTTATAAAAACTTATTACCATTATGGGATGAGGCTATAAAGAATTATTATAATCAAAATTGGGATAAAGCTATAAAATTATTTAACGAATGTGAAAAATATGAAGAAGAATACATTGGAAGACCTACAAATCCTAGTTCACTTTATATTGATAGGTGTAAAGAATTTAAACAAAACCCACCTGACAAAGATTGGGACGGATCTTATAAATTAAAGTCAAAATAAACATAAAAAATATTTTATAGTTTTGTAAATTTGTGACGATAATTACAAATTTTTTTGTTTAATATAATTAACTTATAAATATTTATTGGGAGACAAAGTAATAAACGAGATAGTAAAAATATTAAATTCTAAATTTTCAATCTTAAAATTATCATGTCTTATCATGTTTCTTTCATGTGATGAAAGTCCTCCTCATGTCCAATTAATTTATCCAATTGATGGAATGACATTNAATGAAGCTACCACATTACAAGCTGAGGCATATGATAATGATGGTGATGGTAAAATAGTTTCTGTAGAGTTCTACTTTGATGGTGATACAATTAATCCTATAATTTATAATCCAAATAATGAAGGAATTTGGGAATGCCCATTTAATCCTTCTGTTTGGCCTGATGGAAATTATAATATTTATGCAAAAGCAATTGACTACAATGGTAATGAGGGAAAATCAAATTATGTAAATGTTTATATTCCAGAGGGAATTGTATCAACAACTAGTTTATATGAACCAGAGTATAATGAAGAATTAGTCAATATTAGTATGCCAACATTTTCTTGGTATAGTATTACAAATGTAGTTGAATATGATTTTCAAATTTATAAATTTTCAAATTTGGATGAATATGATTTATTTAATGCCGATTTAAATTCAAATCCGGATTTTGATCAAGCATACAATTATATTGTATTAGACTCTACTCAAGAAAATGATGGTATGGTTTATTTTACTATTGAAGATACTTTATGCAGCGAAACCTCTGGATTCTATTGGAAAATAAGAAGCAGAACTGAAATAGCCGATTCTATAAATTATGGAGATTGGTCGCAGCCATCGATATTTAAAATTAAGGGTCCTGAAGGTCCCAATTTAGCAGAGCCTATTAGTGGAAATGATATAATCGAACTTCCAACCTTTAAATGGTTAAATGTACCATATGCTCTTGATTATAATATTATTGTTAGTAGAACAATTTACGATAACGACATGTGCAATGGGAATATCGATTTATGTTTTGATGGCAATAATGCCATTAATGATACAATCGCAAGAGTTTCTGGTCAATTTCAAGAATATATTCCACAAAATCAAGTAACTATTGAATCTGGTAAGCATTACTGGAAAGTAAGGAGTAGAAATGGAAGTAACATATGGGGTGAGTGGTCTTCGCCAAGTGTGTTTTACATGCAATCACCAGATCAAATAAATATGATTTACCCTACAAACGGTCAAAGAATATCAAGTACAAACAAACCTAATTTCAATTGGGATTCAGGCGAGTCAATTGAGCAATATGAATTTAACCTTTATAGTAATTTGGGTTATCAAAAAACAATTATCACNGATTTAGATTATTTTGATATGGGTATGTATGATGAAAGTTTAGATACTTCAACAGTATATTTTTGTAGAGTGAGAGGCTCAAATAATACAAACGCCTGGAGTGATTGGTCAGAAATAATTCAATTTAGAATAACTGGTCCACAATCACCAAACATTATAGCACCGTTAGAAAATCAAGTTTTTACAGAAAATGATACACTTAAATTTGTTTGGGATGAACCAGATACTAGTGCTGATAGTATTCAAATTCAAATTAATTACGATAATAGTTCTTTTAAATTTGATACAATTATGACTGCTGAAGAAAACAAACTTGAATTTTTTGATTTACAAAGCCGTAATTTTTTTAATTATGAAGAAAGTCACTATAGAATACGTGCGAAAAATAGTTTGGGTTATTGGGGCGCATGGTCAACTTGTGATATTGATATTTATGGTAATATAGAGCATTGTGATAATATTGATTACATTCAATTTTATTTTCGTCCAGAGACTCCCAATCAATTATATCCTTTAGAAACTGACGAGCAGGATAATTTAACTGAATTGATTGCTCAACCTATATACAGTTGGGAAGTTCCTTCTATTAATAATGATAGCGATGTAGATTTTAAAATTCAGATTGCAGATAATCAATTATTTAATNCAGAGGATATTATTATTGATGAAATAGTATCNGGTTATGAATTTTCAACAAATTTTATTAATTTTGAAGATTTTCAGGATAGAACATTATATTGGAGAATTAAAACTATATTAACAACAACTTTTTCAGATACTGTTGAAGGCAATTGGTCAGATATTAATTTAGATAACACTGTAATAGATCCAGCAAGCTTCAGAGCTATTAAACCTAGCAGTACTAATCTACAATTTCCAGAGAACAATATGGTAATTTCAGAGGATATTCAATTCAGCTGGCAAGAGATTTATGGTGTAGAAAGTTATCAAATATTAGTAAGTAATTCACCTTATTTTAATGATGATGATATCGTTTTGAATAATATTATAGGTGAATTAAATTTAATAAATCCAGAATTTTTAAATGAATTGACCATTGGTGAATATCATTGGAAAGTAAGAGGTAAAAGTGAGTTAGGAATATGGGGAGATTATTCTGATAGTTTTTCTTTTTATGCGAATAAACCAGATGAAGTTAACTTATTATACCCAAATAATCAATCATTCCACTATGATTTAAATTTAACAGACTTTATAACTTTTGAATGGGATAATAACGGTGTTGAACAATATCATCTTGAAATTATAAATGACAAATCAAACCAAATTGTTTTTAATGATTCTTTAATAAATACCTTAAATTCATCAATTAGCTTGTCTAATTTAGGTTTTGGTACTCATTATTGGAGAGTTAGAGGAATTAATAATATGGGATTGTGGAGTGATTGGTCGCAAGATTTTTCGTTTTGGATTCCTTACTCTTTAGAAATAGAAAAAGTAAATGTATCATCTCAAAATTTTGAAATTTCAAAATATCCAATAACTAACGAAAATTATATCAATTTTTTAAATGAATCTTATAATGATCCAATGGAATATCTTGTCATTAGAGATCATTACATAAAAGGTTATTGTTCTGAATCAGGTGATGGCGAAAATGAAGAACAAGTTTTNGCCAAAAGAGCAACATCAAATGATATTGGTCAATATAATCTCCCTAAAATAAAATGGGACAGTATTCAAGAATCATTTTATTTTGAAGGTTCAAACCAACAACTAAATTTTGAAAATCATCCAATGGTTTTTGTNACATGGTGTGGAGCNTTAGGATTCGCTAAGCANTATAATGTAGATATTCCTTCAAAATCAGAGTGGGAAGAAGCAGCATATCTNTTTGGCTGGAATAATGCTGAACTTAGTAATTCAAATTTTAATTTTTTAAACAGCGGAGATTCTTGGGATAATGGCACTACCCCAGTAGATTATTATGATAATGAAATATCTTATGAAATTAAGGATATGTTGGGGAATACTTGCGAATGGGTAATCAATAATAGCTTGAATGATTCAAATACAATGTGTAAAGGTCTTAGCTTTAAAAATTTAATACTAGATACTATTGATAATTTCCCTGATTCTGAGATTATAAATGGTAAAACATCAGTTCATCAAGATATTGGTTTTAGAATAATAAAAAGATATTAATTAAAATTAACTATTGTTTAAAGAAATAGAAAAATATAGAGCTAAAATCATTTGGATTGATGATGAAATAGATCTACTAAAGTCTCATATTTTATT
Organism: Fidelibacterota bacterium; assembly: GCA_002703375.1. GTDB lineage: Bacteria > Fidelibacterota > Marinisomatia > SCGC-AAA003-L08. Next base: position 12,073 of record NZTO01000013.1, read on the forward strand.
CTTAGAAGATAAGGGGTATTCTTTAACTACATTTAACTCACCCAAAGATGCTCTCGATGAATTAGAAGTAAAAGACTTTGANATTGTTTTACTTGATGAAAATATGCAAGGCATGTCCGGAATTGATGTTTTAAAAATTATTAAGTCTAACTATAAATATCTTCCTGTTATAATGATTACAAAAAATGAAGAAGAATGGTTAATGGATGAAGCAATCGGTTANAATGCAGATAATTTTTTGACTAAACCGGTAAATCCAAGTCAAATATTATTAGCTTGTAAGGATATCCTTGATGCTTCAAAAATTTGGAATGATAAAATTACAGAAAAATACTTAAATGATTTTCAACTTTTGAATAATAAAATAAATAATATNAATAACATTGATGAATGGTTTACAATAAATAATATTTTGTGTGATTGGATAATTAATATAGAAAATATGAATGACAAAAATCTAATTTCTATTTTTAATGAACAATATGCTGAGGCCAATAAATTATTTTCTAATTTTATAATTAAGAATTATAAGAATTGGATGAATATTAATAGTCAAAACCCTAAAATGTCTAATAATATTGTNAAAGATTATATTCAACCTTATCTTAGTAATAATGAAAAAGTAATCTTTATAGTTTTAGATTGTTTAAGTTTTGATATATGGAAAAAAATATCAGAAAAACTTTTTAAATTTTATAAAATAAATACTGGAAATTCTTTATCAATTTTACCCACCACAACTGCCTTTGCTAGAAATTCTATTTTTAGTGGTTTATTTCCTTCAGAAATTTATGATAAGTATCCTAAAGAATGGGAAAAAATGTGGAACAATGAAAAATCAAAAAATATTTATGAAGAATTTTTTATTAAAGAATTGCTTAAAAATTTAGGNATGTTTGANAAAAAAATAAATTATGAAAAAATTGTAACTTTAGATCAAGGTAAAGAATTAATAAAAAGAATGAATGAATATAAAGGTTGTGATTTATTTTCTGTGGTTGTCAATTTCATTGATATATTAGGTCATAGTAGAACTGAATCAANTGTTATAAAAGAAATAATTAATGATAGAATTTCATACAGATCAGCAGTTTGTAACTGGTTTGAAAATTCATGGTTATTCGAATTTTTGAAAGAAGCAAGCTATTGGAATCATAAAGTTGTAATAACAAGTGACCATGGTATGTTGCAGGTTAAAAAACCTGTTTTAGTCAAAGGCGACAAAAATACATCTACTGGTGTTAGATCTAAATATGGAAGAAATTTAAATTTATCTAATAAAAAGGGATTAGAAATTAAACAACCTAGTGACTACAATTTGCCAAATTTTGATGGTCTTACAAATTATATAATAGCAAAAGATAGTAATTTTTTNGTTTATCCAAATGATTCTGTTTCTTATGTCAAAAATTTTAAAAACAGTTTTCAGCATGGTGGAATATCATTAGAAGAAATGATCGTACCAGTTGCTGTTTTGGAAGGGAAGAAAATTGAAAAAGGATATTGATTTTGGAATTTCNCATAGTGCAAATGAAACAAAACAATTTGGTAAAGAATTAGCAAAAATAATTGAACCTGGTGATGTTTTTAANTTAGAGGGAGATTTGGGAGNAGGAAAGACTACATTTATTAAGGGAGTTGTAAATGCTTTAGGGTATAATGGCATAGTAAGTTCACCAACATATACTCTCATAAATGAATATAANATTTATCCAAAGATAGTTCATATTGATTGTTATAGAGAACAAGATATTGATAGATGGTTCTATTTAGGTATAAATGATTATTTTGACAATGACTCCATTATTTTCATTGAGTGGCCTGAAATTTTAGAATCAATAATACCANTGAATAAATCTTATAAAATTANAATAAAATCTATTGATAATAATAAAAGAGATATCAGATTTAGAATATGAATTATATAGCTATTGAAACTTCAACTAATATTTGCAGTGTAGCTTTATTTAAATCAAATGAAATGATTGATTTAATTGAAAATGAAGAAAAAAAATCCCATTCAAAAGAATTGGGAGTTTCTGTTAAGTCTATAATTGATAATAGCAATATATCGATAAATGATATAAGTTATATTGCTCTATCTTCTGGTCCTGGCTCATTTACGGGACTTCGAATAGGCTCAAGTTTAGCAAAAGGAATGGCATTTGCATTGAAAATTCCTATTGTTATGGTACCAACCTTACAGTCTTTGGAATTTGCGATTAAAATTAAAGAAAACCATAATATTTGTGTTTTTTCTCATAGTGATCAGTTTTATTTGCAAAATTTTAAAAATGGTTTACCTAAAAGTGATATTAAGTTAGTATCTGCTAATGATTTAAAATCAAATAGAAAAAGGTTATTTGGTTATGGATTAGAAAAATCTTCAATACCATTCAAATATACAGAAATAAAACCATCCGCAAAATTGATAGGAAAAATATCTAAATTAANGTTTGATGATTGGGTAGTTAAAGATATTAATGAAGCAGAGTTAAATTACATAAATAATTTTAATATTAAAAAAACATGATTATTGATGGAAATAAAAAATATTTAAATGATATCATCATTTTAGAAAAAACAATTTATCCGCAACCTTGGTCAAAAAATCATTTTGAAAATGATTTAAAACATCCTGCTNGATATAATAAGTTATTTATTATTGATGATAAATGTATAGCATACTTATTTGGGCATTCCATTGAAGAAGAATTTCATTTGAATAACTTATCAGTTTGTAAAAAATACCAAAAACAAGGTATTGCAACTTTACTTTTAAATGATGTAATTCAGTATTCAATTAACAGTGATATAAGCAAAATATTACTTGAAGTAAGATGCGATAATTATGCAGCAATAAATTTATATGAAAAATTTAAGTTTGAAAAATATAACATTAGAAAAAATTATTATAAAAAAGGAAAAGATGCTTTTCTTTATAGTAAAAATTTAAAATAAATATGGTAGAATGGTTTAGAAGATCAGATGTTAAAATTAAAACAACTGAGAAAAAAAATATAGCTGAAGGTCTTTGGATAAAATGTCCACAATGNAATGAGGTAATNTACAATAAAGAATTAGAAAAAAATCAATATGTATGTATTGCTTGTAATCATCATTTTCGTATGAATAGTAATAAATATTTAAAACTTTTAATCGATAATAATGAATATGAAGAATATTTTACTAACATTATTAGTAATGACCCATTAAAATTTGAATCAACTAAAAAATATATTGATCAAATAAAAGATACCACAAAGAAAACTGGTTTAAATGAAGCAGTAAGAGTAGTAGTTGGTAGTATTAATAATATAAAAACTTTACTGTGTATTATGGATTTTACATTCATTGGCGGTAGCATGGGTTCTGCGGTTGGTGAAAAGATTAGTAAAGGAATTGATAAGGCTAGAAATGATAAATTACCTTTAGTTATTATTACCTCTTCAGGAGGAGCAAGAATGCAGGAAGGTGCTTACAGTTTAATGCAGTTAGCAAAAACAAGCTCTAAGCTAGCATTATTGTCAGAAAAAAAAGGTTTGTATGTAACTGTCCTAACTGATCCAACAACTGGAGGTATAACAGCAAGTTTTGCTATGTTAGGTGATATTATTCTTGCTGAACCGAATGCATTAATTGGTTTTGCTGGAGCACGAGTAATTAAGCAAACAATTGGCGAAGATTTACCAAAGGGTTTTCAAAAATCAGAGTTTTTATTGGATAAAGGTTTTATTGATAATATNGTTGATAGAAAGAATTTAAAAAATAAATTAAGTGAAATCTTTAACTTTTTTGGATATTCCAATGATTGATTCAACTATGATTGCAATAATAGATTTTGGCTCTCAGTATACAAAATTAATTGCAAGAAGAATAAGAGAAAAAAATATTTATTCAGAAATTTTTTCATACAAAACTGATATAAAAATTTTAAAAAATCCAAAAATAAAAGCTATTATTTTATCAGGTGGACCCTCAAGTGTATATAAAAATAAATCTCCAAAAATTAATTGGAATCTGAAAGAGATAAATAAACCAATTCTAGGAATTTGCTACGGGATGCAGTTAATAATACAACAGTGGGGTGGTAAAATAGATTCAAAAGGCAATGGTGAATATGGGCTTGCAAATATTTTAATTAAAAGTGAAAACCAAATTTTTAAAAATTTAAATAAAGAAACTGATGTATGGATGAGTCACGGTGACCAAGTTGTTGAATTAAATACAGATTGGAATGAAATTGCAGTATCCGATAATAATATTATTGCAGGCATTCAACATAAGAATTTACCTATATACGGTTTACAGTTTCATCCAGAAGTAAATCATACAACCCAGGGTGAAACAATTTTAGATAACTTTTTGTTTAACATTTCTAATTGTGAAAAAAAATGGACTTCTGAGAATTTTGTTGACAAATCATTAATTAAAATAAGAAANAAAGTAAAAAATGAAAATGTTTTATGTGCAATNAGTGGTGGTGTTGATTCTGCTGTTGTTGCTGTTTTACTACATAAAGCTATAGGNAACCAATTAAATTGTGTATTTATTGATCATGGATTTTTAAGAAATAATGAAGTCACAGAAGTTTTATCAAGTTTGAAAAATGGTATTGGATTAAATATTAATGTATATGATTATTCTAAAGTTTTTTTAAAAAAAATAACTAATATCAAAGATCCTGAGATAAAAAGAAAAATAATTGGAGAACAGTTTATAAGAGCTTTTGAAGAAATAAGTGAGAAAGTTGGGAATTATAAATTTTTGGCGCAAGGAACTCTCTATCCAGATATAATTGAATCAGGAGGAATTAAAGATGGAGTATCGGATACAATCAAATCTCATCATAATGTTGGAGGGTTACCAGATAATATAAAATTTGAATTAATTGAACCTGTAAAAGATTTATTTAAAGATGAAGTTAGAAAAGTAGGTAAACAATTAAATATTCCAAATTTTATTCTAAATAGACATCCATTCCCAGGTCCTGGCTTAGCTATTAGAATTTTAGGTNAAATAAATAAAAGTAAAATTAATATGTTAAAATCAGCTGATGAAATTTTTATAAGAATTTTGAAAGAAACAAATGAATATGAAAAAATTTGGCAAGCCTTTTGNGTACTAATTCCTTCTAAAACTGTTGGTGTTATGGGAGATGCAAGGACATATGAAANTATTATTGCTTTAAGAGCCGTAACAAGTCTTGATGGCATGACTGCTGATTGGTATAAAATGCCATTTGAAGTATTAAATAAAGTTTCAAGTGAAATTATTAATAAAGTAAACGGTGTTAATAGAGTTGTTTATGATATAACAACAAAACCACCTGGAACAATTGAATGGGAATNAACTAAATATGTGTGGAATCATTGGATATATAGGTAGTAAAAAATCAAAAGATATAATAATTAATGGATTAAAAAGACTTGAATATAGAGGATATGATTCAGCTGGAATATCAACTTTTGAATCCAATTCTATTTCAACTACGAAATGTAAAGGTAAAATAGTTGATTTAGAACATAAAATTGATGAAAGAAAGCATTTGGGGGAAATAGGCATTGGTCATACAAGGTGGGCAACTCACGGTGAGCCAAATTTAAATAATGCGCACCCTCATAATGATCAATTAAATAAATTCAGCTTAATTCATAATGGAATAATTGAAAATCATAGTGCTTTAAAAATTTTTTTAGAAAAAAAGGGGATTCAATTTTCAAGCGATACAGATACTGAAGTTCTTGTTCAGTTTATAAGTTATTTATATCAATCAGAGAATCTTTCTTTTTTTGAAACAGTTAAATTAGCTTTAAAAGAAGTGATTGGAGCTTATGGCATTTTAGTGATGTGCTCTGATGAACCTGATAAAATAATTGCTGCAAGGCAGGGTAGCCCNTTAATAATAGGAATTGGGGAAAATGAAAATTATTTAGCATCTGATGTCTCAGCGATTATTAATTTTACAAGAAATATATTTTTTCTTGAAGATGGAGAAATAGTAGAAGTAACTAATAATAATTATAAAATCAAACATATTGATCATGATAATGAAATAAACAAGGAAATTAAAAAAATTGAATATTCTTTGGAACAAATTGAAAAAGGTGATTTTAACCATTTTATGTTAAAAGAAATACATTACCAACCTGATGCAATTTATGATTCATTTAGAGGCAGAATTTTAAATAATGGTAGAATCAAATTAGGTGGGATTGAAGATTACTATGATAAAATTATCAATTCAAGTCACATTTATATTACAGCTTGTGGTACTTCCTGGCATGCTGCTCAAATAGGTAGTTATATCTTTGAAGAGTTAATGTCAAAACCAGTAAAAGTTGAGTATGCCTCAGAATTTAGATATAGGAACACTCCAATCGATAAAAATAGCTTATTAATTGCTATTAGTCAATCTGGAGAAACTGCAGATACTTTAGCTGCAATAGAAAAAGCAAAAAATGTTGGAGCTTTGACATTAGGTATAGTTAATGTTGTTGGTAGTTCAATTGCTAGAGAAACAGATTGTGGCATTTATATGCATGCAGGTCCTGAGATTGGTGTTGCATCAACTAAGGCTTTTACTTCTCAGGTTTCAATAATGATTCTAATGGGTTTATTTATTGCACAAAATAAAAATAAAAAAAAATGTTATCAAATTGCAACACAACTTAAAGAAGTTCCTAAATTAATAAATAAAATCCTCACATTAGATGATGAAATTTACGAAATATCAAAAAAATTCGCTGAAGTTAATAATTTTTTGTATTTGGGAAGAGGTTATCAATTTCCAGTAGCTTTAGAAGGTGCTTTGAAATTAAAAGAAATTTCATATATTCATGCAGAAGGATATCCTGCAGCAGAAATGAAACATGGACCTATTGCATTAATTGATAACAATATGCCTGTTGTATTTATTATTACCAAAAATAGATTCAATAAAGTATTATCAAATATTCAGGAAGTAAAATCTAGAGGTGGAAAAATAATTTGTATTTCTACAATTTTTTCAAAGGAATTAGATGGTTTGTGTGATCATTTGGTATTGATTANAGATGNTGAAGAAATGCACACATTTATATTGCCAATTCTAACTACAATACCTCTTCAATTACTAGCATATCATATAGCTGTTTTAAAAGGCTGTAACGTTGATCAGCCAAGGAACTTAGCAAAATCTGTAACGGTGGAATAGTTTTAATGTGTAGGGTTACGAATAGAGATGAAAAAACAAAACCCTACACATATAAGTCAAACCATCACCGTAGAATGATCTTTACCAACTAAAGTTTATCCTAAAAAATACAACCTAAACCCTCAATTATAGATCCTTTTCTTATTTAATAAACCATTTATTATATTAAGATATGAAAACAACACGAAATATGGTGTATTTCATTCTCTTGATGTTCTCGATTGGTTGGGGATTGGAATGTGAAGAAGGTGAAGTTGATTTAGGTTGGGGTGATTGTAATGAATATCTTTTTTTAAATTCTGATGGGTGTATGATGTCAGGATGTTTTTCTATTGATAACAGTTATATATTAAGTTTTTATGGTTATGAACTCAATGGAGAGATCTCATCAGAAATTGGAAACTTGACGAATTTAACTTTGTTGGATTTAAGTTTTACTCAACTTACTGGTGAGATTCCACCTGAGATTGGAAACTTGACGAATTTAACTNCNNTTATCGTTACATTATAATCAACTCACAGGAGAGATCTCATCAGAAATTGGAAACTTGACGAATTTAACAGAATTAAATTTACGTGGTAATCAACTTACAGGAGAGATCTCATCAGAAATTGGAAATTTGACGAATTTAACAGAATTGTATTTTTCAGATAATAACCTCACAGGAGAGATACCATCTGAAATGGGAAATCTAATAAATTTAACTACTTTACGTTTAGATAATAATCAACTTTCAGGAGATATTCCATCATCTATTGGAAATTTAGTTAATTTAAATGGATTAGGTTTAGGTAATAATAATTTATCTGGTCAGATACCATCTGAAATGGGAAATCTAATAAATTTAACTACTTTAGGTTTAGGTAATAATCAACTTTCAGGAGAAATTCCTTCAGAAATGGGAGATATGATTAATTTAAGTAATTTAAATTTAAGTAGTAATCAACTTACAGGAGAGATCTCATCAGAAATTGGAAATTTGACGAATTTAACTCATTTATATTTACATAGTAATCAACTTACAGGAGAGATTCCATCTTCAATAGGAGACCTTACAAATTTAATAATGTTATTTTTAAATGACAATCAACTTTCAGGAGAGATTCCATCTTCAATAGGGAACTTAACAAATTTAACTAATTTACTTTTAACGAATAATAAATTTTCTGGAGAGATTCCATCTTCGATAGGAAACCTTACAAATTTAATAATGTTATTTTTAGAACATAATCAACTTTCTGGTGAGATACCAGATATTTTATGTAATATTTATGAAAACAACCCTTTTTCACTTATTTGGTTATGGAATAACCAACTTTGTCCACCTTACCCTGAATGTCTATCAGAACAAGATGTAGGAATCCAATATTGTATCAATGACTACTTTGGAGACTCTAACCTGGATGGTGAAATCAATATCCTCGACATCACTTTACTTGTTGAATTCATTCTTGGATTTTCAGAACCTGAATACTTCAACTTATCTGATATTTACCCAGATGGAGAATTAAACATAATGGATATAGTTAATTTGGTAGATATGATTTTAAACTAATGGAAGGTGTAACAAAATTATTCCAAATTCACCAATTGGTCACTGTTGAATGATCTTTACCAACTAAAGTTTATCCTAAAAAACACAACCTAAACCCTCAATTATAGATCCTTTACTGTATTAACACATCATTTATTATATTAAGATATGAAAAAAACACGAAATATGGTGTATTTAATTCTATTAATCTTATCATTTTTATTTTGTCAAAATATAAGTATTAACGAAATTTATCCATTCGATCAATATAGACAAAAAATGAGACCTTCTTATTTTCACGAATACAAAATGGGAAATTTTGATGGATATGAATCATTTACTTATTTTACATCAAATAGTTGTGATAAACCTGATAGTCTAGTTGTAAATCATTATGGTTCTCCAACTTATCGTATTTATTATACTTATGATTTAAATGATAACATTATACAAATTTATTTTGATTGGGTATTTGGGACTCCACAAGATTCAGATACATTATATGAATTTTTATATGATGATAATAACAATCTAATAACCAAAAAAATTTTCAACACTTCACCATTCATTTATTATAATTTTATAAATTATTATTACGATACCAATAATAATTTAATTCATGAGGTGAATGGTAATTCGTCAGTAGATTATATCTTTAATGAAGTATTTTATAGTTATGATATAAATAATAATTTGATTCAAAAATCTGAAATTGATGGTAATGGAAATATTGAAAGTGAAACATTTTATATTTACAATGATCAAAATCTTTTAGTTCAAGAAAATGAATGGTATGATGAAGGATATTGGTTATATGAAAAAAATTACACTTATGACGATAGTAACCTTATTGAAGAAATTACATATTTTAACTCTCTTGGATGGATCTCTATTGACAGTAGTATTGAATATTACTATAATGAAAATAATTTAATACAAGAGGTTCATAAAACATTTTTATTCGGAACAGATTCTTATTCTATAAGTAAAATTATTGATTATTCTTATGACTATAATCATAATTTAATTGAAATAAATAATCAAGAATGTAGTAGTTGGTATGAAGACTATATAGATTGTTATCAACAATATTTGACAACAGGTTTCATTTATGATGAGTGTATTGAATGTTCAGAAGTTAATGGTAATATGAATGAAGATAGTAACCTTGATATTTTAGATATTGTTATGGTTGTAACGTGTATTATCTCAGAAAATTGTGATGAATGTTCAGACACTAATGATGATGGATCGACAGATGTCACTGATATCATATTATTAGTTAATATTATATTAGAATGACAAATAAAAGATTAAACCTTCTCAACAAAAACAATATCAAAATTTTTATATTCGGATGAAACAATTGAACCTTTTGAATAAATGATGACACAGACAAAACTTAAAAACGGAATGAATTTCGATACTTTTGTTGGAATTATCAGGTCTGTCACGGTGGAATAAGTTTAATGTGTAGGTTAACGAATAGAAATGAAAAATCAAAAACCTACACATATAAGTCAAACCATCACCGTAGAATGATCTTTACCAACTAAAGTTTATCCTTAAAACATAATCGAAATTCTAAATTATAGATTATTCATAATTTTAAGAACTAAATATAAAAAGTCTTTTAAAATAGTAAGTAATTACTTACCTTACAATATGAATAGAATCTATATAATAACATTTTTAGTATTTTCTTTTTGTTTTAGTATCGACTGTAATGATCAAATAGAAGTTGAGTTATGGAATGAATGCTATAGTATTAATGAGACCACTGAATTATATTTAACAAATAATAATCTTATTGGAGAAATTCCTTCTGAAATTGGAAATTTAATTAATTTAGTACATTTAGAATTAGATCATAATCAACTTACAGGCGAAATTCCCTCTGAGATTGGGAACTTAATCAATTTAGTACATTTAGAATTAGATCATAATCAACTTACAGGCGAAATTCCCTCTGAGATTGGTAATTTGATAAATTTAAGTCATTTGGGTCTATATGTTAATCAATTGTCAGGAGAAATTCCTTCTGAAATTGGGAATTTAGTAAATTTAAATCATTTAGGTTTACATGTAAACCAATTTTCAGGAACGATACCATTAGAAATTTGGAATCTCACAAATTTAAATTCTTTAGTTTTATTAGATAATCAACTATCTGGAGAGATCCCTTCTAACATTCAAAATCTTGTAAATTTAGAATATTTATTTTTAGGTTTTAATTACTTTGATGGAAGTATCCCATCTGAAATTAGTAGTTTGTCTAATTTGAGAGAGTTAATTCTAATTTCTAATAATTTTTCGGGAGAAATACTTGATTATTTAATTGAATTGGAAAATTTAACTTTTATTGTTTTAGGTGGAAATAATTTTTCAGGACAAATTCCAGATGAGATTGAAAATTGGACAAGTTTAGAAGAATTTAATCTTTGGGGAAACAACTTTTCTGGATATATCCCAAATCAAATTGGTAATCTCGTAAGCTTACAAAGATTGTGGATAGATGGAAATAATTTTTCAGGACAAATTCCACAGAGTTTAAGTGATTTAGAAAACATATATTCCATTAATATTAGTAATAACCAGTTTTCTGGTTTAATTCCTGACAGTATATGTGATCTAGATTTAGATTGGTCACAATGGGATAATCAAGTAACAAATAGTTTACATAATAATAATTTTTGTCCACCTTATCCTCAATGTTTTTCAGAACAGGACATAGGATATCAAGATATCACTGAATGTCTAGAATGTGCAGAATTAATTGGTGATATTAATAATGATTTAGTTATTGATATTCTTGATATAATATTAATTGTTAATTGTGTTCTAGTAGATATATGCGATACTTGTTCAGATATTAATTATGATGAAATAATAAATATTCAAGATATTATTTTAATTATTAATATAATTTTAGAAATTTAAATTTCAATTTTAAAATCCCGTACTAAGTTCATGAATTCAAAAAAATATTTAATAATATCATTAATGATATTCTTGATTATATTATTTTTGAAAATAAAAAATAATTATAAAAGTGATAGTATTCAATCAATATTTAATCAAGGAGGGTATATACTTTCTTTTGACGATAATTATATCCATAACTGGTATAAAATTTCTTCCTTGCTTGATAAATATAAATGTAAAGCAACATTCTTTGTATCCGGTTTTGGCTATTTAGATAATGAGTCAATAAACATTTTATTAGAACTACAAAATAAGGGTCATGAAATTGCATTACATACATTAAATCACAAAAGTGCGATTAAATATTTACTTAAAAGTGATTTAAATAATTATATTCAATACGAAATAAATCCGGAATTAGACTCAATGAATTTTTATGGTTTCAGTCCAAAAACTTTCTCCTATCCCTATGGAGATAATAATGTAATGATGGATTCAGTATTATTAGAGAAATTCGAATTATTAAGAGATGTTACTGATTCGCAACGACATTTTTATTCAATGTTTTTTAAAGAATATGATCAATTAGATGAAATATTTATCACTAATAAAAGTTCAAATGTAATCAAAGGGTTAGGAATTGATAAAAATTATAATGTTTCTATTAATGACATTAATAAAATTTTTAATAGATTAAGTAAAAATAATGAGATGGTAATTTTTTATTGTCATAATCCGGTTAAAAAAGCATATAAAAAATTTCAGATTGAAATTGATTATTTAGAAAATTTTTTAATTCTAACAAATGAATACAATTTAAAATCATATAGATTTATGGATTTAATTTCAAATTAGTTATTCTGGCAACAGAATTTGATTTACCATAAATTATTTAATTATGAAAAATTTAAAAGTTATAATTATTTCCATTGTTCAAATAATATCATTTTGTTTACCTCTTAATTGTGATCAAGAACTAGAAATTGAGCTTTGGGGTTCTTGTTATAATATTGAAACTACAACAGAACTTAATTATGCTTATATGTATTTAGGTGACATACCATCGAGGATTGGACAACTAATCAATCTTAACTATATCCATATATCTGATTGTGGTTTATCAGGTATAATTCCGTCAGAAATAGGGAATTTGTATAATTTAATATCCTTACAAATATATGATAATAATCTTGATTTACCTGATTCTTTGAATCTTAATATCAATAGTAATTTAGAAGGTTTAATACCTCAAGAAATTGGTAATCTTTTAAACTTACAACAACTAGATTTAAGAAATAATCAATTATCTGGGACTTTACCTGATGAGTTATTAAATTTAACTAATTTAAAATCATTGTTGTTAGATGGAAATCAATTATCAGGGAATATTTTATTTGGTATAGGTCAATTGGATGAATTAGTTAGTATAGACTTTGGGAATAATCAATTTTATGGACAAATTCCTGAAAGTTTATATGATTTAGTAAATTTAAATTTTTTAGCATTAAATAATAATTATTTGACTGGCAATATTAATTCCGATATTAATCATTTAAATTCATTATACTTTATAGATTTATCTTCAAATTATTTTAGTGGGAATTTACCTGCTGAGATAAGTCTTCTTAATTTGTATTTTTTAAAAATAAATAGTAATCAATTTTCAGGTTTTTTACCGGATGAATTTTGTAATATAAATTATTTAGATTTATCAGATAACAAATTTTGTCAACCGTATCCTCAATGTATAAATCCTGAAAATCTGGGGTTCCAAGATACTTCAGACTGTATTTTTTGTTCAGAAATATTAGGTGATATTAACTATGATAATCATATTGATATTCTTGATATTGTATATATAAGAAATTGTATTTTACAAGATGATTGTAATGAATGTTCAGATATTAATATTGATGAGACTATTAATATTCAAGATATTATTTTATTAGTTGAAATAATTTTAAATTGATTATATTTGATATAACACTGTCTTTAAATAACTTAAAAAACAATAATAATTTTTATAAATATCAAATAAGGGAATAAATAAAATGTTAATTAAAAAAGCTCTATCTATGCTAATCATATTAGTTTTGATCATTGGATGCAAGAGTTCAATTTTTGATTATAATAAAAATTTAAATTCATATGATGATTCATTAATTGAAAAAATACAAGATGCTACTAACAAAATAGAAATTGGTTATGATGATTTACCAATAAATATTATTACAACTATTGAAAAATCATTTAATAATAAATCATTCTTGTTTGAATTAAAAGCTGATGGACTTGGATATGAATTAGTTTATTCAGACCTTAATACAGATGAAACGTATTTTAAAAAAATATATTTTAATCTTGAAGGAAGAAAACTAATTTCTAAAAAAGATTACAATAAAAGAAATAGTGATTGTTTTGAATTAATGTATCCAGTAACATTTATTATGCCAGATGATTCTAATATTACTATTGTAAATGAAGAAGATTGGGAAGATTTGAAGAAATGGTATAATGAAAACCCTGATTCAGATGAAAGACCCAGTTTGCAATATCCAATTAATCTAGTTTTTACAGGTGGTAATATAATTTTAATAAATGATGATAATGAAATGTCTGAAGCAAAAAGTAATTGTATAGACTGCATAGAATTAGTATACCCCGTTACATTTATTTTGCCAGATGGCTCTTTAGAAACAGTAGATTATAATAATGATGAAAGTTGGATAGTAATAAAGAACTGGTATGAAGAAAACCCCAATTCAGAATTTAATTGGAACTTTCAATATCCTGTTGATATTATTTTAAATAATGGTACAATAATTTCTATTAATAGTCTAAACGAACTTGATATGCTGAAACAAGAATGTAATTAATTCAAATTATAATTTATAGCATTGTAATAAAAAGATAATTTGTATATTTTAGGATTAATACAAATTTCAAAATTTTGGATTTTCTAAAATATTAAAAGTTGCAATAAATATTCAGATTAAGAGATCAAAAAGATTTTTTTACGTTCATCTAATTTCATTTAAATATTAATAATAAATATCTTTTATACAAACGATGAGTATTGCTTAAAATAAATGAAACTTTTTAGAAAATTTTTTATTTATGTATACATTTTTATAATTTTTATTTTATCCACTATTCCACCATCAATTTCTAAAAAAATACAATTAAATGAATTAGATAAACTGATTCATTTCTTTGAATACTTAATTTTGGGTTTAATTTTTAATTTTACATTTAAAAAAAATATAACAAAATTTCATTTTTCAATTATATTTGTTCCTATAATTGACGAATTTATCATTCAACGATATTCTGGTAGAAATGTAGACATATTTGATTTTATGTTTGATATTTTTGGATTAATCGTTGGTATCTGCTTTAGGTAAAATATTGGAAATAATCATTTTAATAATTGCAGCATTTTTTAGTTCAACTGTTTCTGCTTTTCTAGGAATGGGAGGAGGTATTATCCTTTTAGGTATTATGGCATTATTTATTCCAAATGGTTTTATGGTCATTGCTATTCATGGATTGATCCAATTAATTAGTAATTCAACAAGAACATATATTTTTAAGAAAAATATTAAAAAAGATATAATTAAAGAATTTATTTTTGGAGCAATAGTTGGTTCGATAGCATCAATATTTATAATACTAATACTAATTAATTTTTACAAAGTACAATCAGCTTCTGAAATAAAAGTAGATTTTTTGAAGCCTTTAATTGGATTTTTTATTTTATGGTATTTGTTTTTTAAAAAATATAAACAAAAAAATACAAAATCTTTTTTTAAAGTAGGTTTCATAAGCGGTTTGACATCGATTTTCATTGGGGCAACAGGGCCATTGATAGCTCCATTTTTTTTAAAAAAAAAATTGCTTAAGGAAGAAATAATTGCAAATAAAGCTGCATGTCAGGTGATTACACATTTGACTAAAATTCCTATATTCATTTATTTTTTTAATGTTAATTATTTTAAAGAATATTTAATATTAATTCCATTATTTTTTTCAGTATTTATAGGTACAAATTTTGGTAAAAAAATATTGAAAAATATACCAGAGTCACAATTTAAAAAAATATTTAAAATAGTATTGTTTGTAATAGCAGTAAGATTAATTTTATCGCCACTATAAATTTCATTATAAATTATTAAAAATATATTAAAACTAAGAAATTAATGTTTTTTAAACTAATACAGATTCGCTTTGCTTGATAATTGATTTGTGAACTGAATCCCAGAATTTTATTCTTGATTCAATTGCATTTATTGCAGTATCATAAGCATCTTCTATCTTAGTTTGATTATTTTTACAAATAGAATTCATAAGATTAAGTGCCATTGGACCATGCTTTATATCATCAACTTCTATGTGTCTATTTATATAATAATAAAAAGTTGGACAATCATCATTTTTCACACCTAACTTTTCAAGAATTGATAGAAACATTTTAGGTATTATGGTTTCTCTACCAAAAGTAAATGCTGAGGCAATAATATGAATTTTTTCAGATTCGATGTAGCTAAAAGTATTTTTTATGAATTCTTTTGCTGAATTAGGTATTGATAAATCCAATGCTGTTTCAATACCATAATTTTTAACAACATCTATAAAAAGCTTAGACTTTGAAGTATCTGCTCCAATTTCTTCCATCGCGTATTGATAAATTTCAAAATGGCTCAAATATTTTCCTGCAATTAGACTACTGTCAGATTCTTCTTCCAAAACTATTTCATTAATAAATCTGCGTAAATTCCCGTTTGAATTTGGATACCAAGGGAAATTTGATGGTGCTATGAAGTGTTGTAAATATTTGACAAGTGACATAAAGTCCCAAACTGAGTAAATATGATGTTCTACAAAACACTTTAAGTCTTCTAAAGTCTGTATGGAATCATATATTGGATGATTGTTTAATTTATATTGTAAGTCGTTTATTTTTTTATCTTCAGAAAACATAATAATGTATTTTTTAAGTAATATAATTTACTATAATTTTTAATAATCAATTGAATAAAAACTAAAGCAAAACTAAATTTTAAGATAAAAGTAAAAATAATATAAATATGATTTTTTCGTCAAATTAATATTTATAACAATACTAATATAAAATATTATATTGAAGATGTAAAAAACAAAAAAAAATTATATTATTAAAAATAAATGATCTATGATTTCTCATATTTTTTTTCTAATCAAATGAAAGCTTTGCTTCATTGTAATGAAAAAAAACAGCAATTATCAGGTATTTTGAATGAGCTTAATATTAAATCAAAAAAAATAGCTGTTCCTGAGCAAATTCATTCAAATAATGTCCAACTAATAAATGAAAATGGTACATTTATAAATAATGATGGATTAGTAACTACAAACCAAAAACTAATTTTATCTATTAAGGTTGCTGATTGTGTGCCTATTTTTTTACAGGATCAAAAAAATAATACGTTTGGTTTGGTTCATTCAGGTTGGAGAGGTACAGCAGGTAATATTGTTAAATGCGCCATAGAAAAAATGATTTTAGTACAATCAAACGTAAAAGATATAAAGGTATTTTTAGGGCCCTCAATTAAGTCTTGTTGTTATGAAGTTGATTATAAAGTTGCAAAGAAATTTAGTAAAATTTCTAAAATTAAAATAAATGAAAATAAATGGATGCTTGATTTACACAAAGAAATTAAAAAAAATCTCATGCAACTAGGTATTTTAGAATTAAATATTAAGTCTTCAGAAATATGTACTTTTGATCAACAAGATTGCCACAGTTTCAGAAGAAATGGGAAATTTGCAGGAAGAATGGTAGCATTCATGGGTATTTTAAAATGACTATTTTTGATAGTATTCTTTTAGGTTTCATACAAGCTTTAACTGAATTTTTACCTATAAGTAGTTCTGGTCATCTTGTTTTAACTCAAAAAATTTTAGGATACAATTTGAATAATCTTATTTTTGAGGTTATTTTACATTTTGGAACATTATTTAGTATAATAATTTTTTTTTGGAATGATTTAAAAACAATATTTTTAAATTTTATTTTAAATGATAAAAAAACTAAACAATTTATCATTAAAATTATTATTGCAACATTACCTGCTTCAATTGTGGGACTCCTTTTTAAAGATAAATTTATTTATTTTTTCAACGATTTGATATCAATTAGTATAGCATTTTTTTTTACAGGCCTAATATTATTTTCTACAAAATTTATAAAAAAAAATAATGCTAAACTAAGTTTTGCGATTGCTTTTTTTGTAGGCATAGCTCAAGTTTTTGCATTATTTCCAGGAATTTCTAGGTCAGGGATTACTATTGCTACTAGTTTAATTTTAGGAGTTGACAGAAAAGAGTCAGCAAGGTTCTCTTTTATATTAGCCATACCTATCCTTCTGGGTGCTAGTATTTTACAGTTTAAAGAAATTTTAATGCTTGAAGAGTTTCCTATTTATGAATCGAGTTTTGGTTTTATAAGTGCTTTATTTTTTGGTTTAGTTATGATCAAAATATTATTTAATATAGTTTATAACAACTATTTTTGGATTTTTTCTTTTTATTGTTTCTTTATATCAATAATAACATTTTTAATAAGGTAAAACTACTATTTCTTCAATAAAATATAGTCAATTAATTAAACGAATTAGATCAAATGAAGTTGATCCAGTTTATACTTTATCAGGATCAGATATTTTTTTACAGGATTTTTTTATCAAGGAGTTAAGTAAATCTTTTTTAGAGGACTCAAATCAAAGATATCATTATTCATTAGATATTGATCTTGCAAAAGATTTATTATCAGAATTATATAATCAGAGTTTATTTATCACAAGAAGAATTTTTTTTGTGAGAAATTTAAATAAAGCTGGAAAGAATCAATCTGAATTATTGGAATATGTTGAAAATCCAGATTTAAATAATTGCGTTATTTTTGTTGATGAAGATTTTTATTCAAAAAGCAAAATATTTCATCAAATAAGTAAAATATCAACTTCGGTGAACGTCTCTCCTCCTTATACAAATAAAATTAAAGAATGGGTAATTTACATATTAAAATTAAAAGGTTATAGAATTGATCAAAATGACTTGAAAAAAATAATCGAAATTTATGGAGATTCAATTGGATCTGTAATTAATGAAATAGAAAAATTAAATTTAATAAATAACGGAAGTAAAGATTTAAAATTGAACGATTATTATTTTGAAAATAAAAGTTCTAGAGAATTTTTTTTATGGAACATTATTGATTATTTAGGTTATAAAAATATAAAGGAAGTTCTTATCATATATGAATCATTAATTAATCACGGTTATTCAAATTCACAAATTTTAATAAAATTATTCAACTTTTTTGAAATGTTGTGTATTTTCAAAAGCGGTCATAGTTTGGATAGCTCGAATTTTAATAAAATAATAATGAATAGGTTGATTACTTATAATAAAAAATTTACTAACAAAGAATTAGAAAATATTTTAATAGAATTAAGAAACATAGATCTCAAAATAAAATCAACTTCAATTAATCATAAACTTCTTTTCCAGCTATTTTTTTCGAATATATGTAAAGGTGTTTATGTATAATTTTAAAAAAACTGACGAAGAATTAATTGTTCAATTTCAACAAGGTAATATTGGAGCTTTCAATGAATTGGTTCAAAGATATAAAGATAAATTATTAAACTATGTTTATTATTATTTCAATGACCTTGATACAGCTGAAGATATTGTACAGGATACGTTTTTAAAATTGTACACACATAAAAATTCTTATAAAGAAGTAGCTAAATTTTCAACTTGGATTTACACTATTGCAGGTAATTTATCAAAGACAGAATTAAGAAAAAGAAAACGTAGAAAAACATTTTCTATGTCTGATTACACTAAAGATGATTTTGATTTAATAATTAAAAGCAAAGATGTATCGCCTGATCAAAAGCATGATAATGCTGAAAATTTAAAAAAGTTAAAATATGGTTTGAAAAAATTATCTTTAGATTTTAAAACTGTTTTAATTTTAAGAGATATTCAGGAACTTTCTTATGAAACGATTAGTAACATCACTAATATGCCTTTAGGAACAGTAAAATCAAGAATTAATAGAGCTAGAATAAAATTGTATGAGTTGATCAAAGAGGAAGGAGACAATTGAGGCTGAATAAACTGTTACTAATTTGAAGAAAAAACAATTGAATATTTACATAATGAATTTGAGTAAAATAAAAGAAAATTATTTTTGTAGAAACTCTACAAACTAAAAAAGGAATTATATGCCTGATAAATTAACTAAAGAACAAATAGCAGATATAAATAAATATTTATCGCTTTTGAAAAATATTGAAAAAGTAAAAACGTCAAAACATTTTTTATCTAAACTAGATAGTAAAATATATGAATTTAACAACAAATCAAAATTTTGGGATAATATTAAAAGTTTAAATATCATTTTTCATAAACCAAAAATAGCTTTTGTTTATTCAATTGCTATCATCATTTCTTTATTTTCTTTTTATTCCATTTCTAATATAAATAATACAAACTATAATAAATTAAATGACAAAATAGCACAAGAATTAAATAAAAGTAAAACGAGTAACAATCTAGTTAATAGTAGCAAAAATACCTCAGCTTCAAATAATTATGGCACATATATTGATGATGAGGTTGATGATTTAGCGTTAAACGAAAAAGAAAATAGATCTAATACTGCAAAAAAATATCAAAGAATTCAACCTGTGAGTAATTCATCTATAAATTCAAATTTACAAAATTCCCAAAATAGTAACGAACTAATAGCTTCAACTAGAAAAGTTAAAAATTTTATAAATGATGATGAGCTCATTCATGATTATTTTAGTAAAAATGAATATTTTAGTAATAGAAAAGATTCTTTATTAAATGAACTAAAAAATACAAATGATCTTAAATCTTATTTTCAAATAAAAGAACAGATCAAAAATGATTCTTTAAAACTTTTGAAATATTTAAATAATTTTCAGAAAAAATAAACTTGTAAAAAGTTTATAGTTTCTAATAGATCAAATATTTAACTAAATTCCAGAGTGAAAAATCAGTTCCATATAGTAACTATTTCATTTGTTTTATTAATTTGTATAATTACAATAACAAATTTAATTAACATTTCTGATTTTTATGTTAGTTTATTTATATTAGGCACTTCGTTTGTTGGCTTGTTTTTCACGATTAATGAAACTAAAAAAAATAACATATTAGTAAAAAAATTATCAAGCGAAGCTATGCATGATGGCATGACAGGTTTATTGAATCATAGGTATTTTGAAAAAAGACTAAATGAAGAAATTGAAAGATCAGAAAGATATCAACAAAATTTCTCTCTTCTTTTTTTAGATTTAGATAAATTCAAAAGAATAAATGATACGTATGGTCACCAATTTGGAGATCATGTTTTGAAACAAACTTCAAAAATCATTCAAAAATCTGTTAGAAATATTGATGTAGTTTCTAGATATGGTGGAGAGGAGTTTAGTGTAATATTAGTTAATGCAAATAGAAATGATGCACATAAAACAGCAGAAAGAATAAGAAAAGAAATTGAGTTTAACGAATTTATCGATGGTGATGTAAAAGAAAAATTAACCATAAGTATTGGCATAGGAATTTACCCAACAGATGCAAATAATTTTAATGGTATTATTAGTTTTTCTGATCGTAAAATGTATAAAGCAAAAAATGATGGAAGAAATTGTATTAGATAAAATATAAGGAGCAAAAATGGCAAAAAAACAAACGTTTGGAGATAAAACAAAAAAAGCCTCAGACAAGGCAAAGTCATACTTTAAAGTTGTTAGAACAACTAAAAATAGTAAAACCGAGGGTATAAGATTTAATGAAGAAATTCTATCAATACCAGCAGGAGAAAATCAGGATAATTTCATTAAAAAATTTTTAGAAAAAAATAATGTAAAATAAGATGCTTTTTGCAACTTATGTATCTAATATTATTCTATATATTTATTGTAATTGGATTTTCTAATGAAAATCATGATTCCAAAATAATTGACTTAATTATGAAGGGAGAATATGAACTTCTTTCTAATAATGCTGAAAATGCTAAATTCTTCTATGAAAAAATATTAGATATTGATTCCTCTTGTGCATTTGCATATTTAAGTTTATCTGAAATTAACCTTATTCAAAATGATTTATTAGAATACTCTAAGAGTTTATCTAGAGCATTTGAGTTAGACAGTAGTAATGTGGAAGTTGGTATTATGTGTGCTAATGCATACATCATTAATAGTCAACTCGATAAAGCCGAATCTCACCTATTAAATTTGAATGAACTCTTTCCTAATAATAATGAAATCAATTTTACTTTAATCGAACTTTATAAAATATCCAAACAATGGTTAAAGTTAATCAATTTAAATTTAAAATTATTTGAAATTAATTTTCATAAAAAATATATAGATGATGCTGTCGAAATAAGTATTTTAACAGATAATGAGAAATTAACAATCGATAAGCTTACAAGTTTATTAATTGAAAATTATTACAACGTAGATTTATTTGACGGATATTTAAAATTAATCTACAGTGAGCAGCTCTATGAAGAAGCAAAAAATACTCTCTTAGTATTAACTAAAAAAGATTCTAATAATAAAAGTTATCAATTAATTCTAGCAGAAATCTATGCATATTTAAATGAATTTAAAGAATCTAAAAATATTTTAAATCCAATAATAGACAGTTTAGATTTGAACTCTAGTTTATACAAGTTACTATTAATTACTTATTCAAATTTATCAGATTACAACACAATATTAAAATTTAGTGAGAACTATATAAATTTATTTCCAAAAGATAAAGATGGTTATGAAAATAAAGCGATAGCACTTTTAAAAATGAAAAAAAATAATGAATTAGTTAATTTTTTAGAATTAGCAAAATCAAAATTTCCAACTAATATTTTTTTCAAACATCTCCTTGGTGATATTTACAATAGTGAAAAAAAATATCAAGAAGCAGAATTAGAGTATTTGAGTGCTCTGAAACTTACTGCAGGAAATAAAATAATAAGGAATTCTCTTTTAACGTTGTATGAATCAAAAAAAAACTATTCAAAGTCAGACAGTATTTTTCAAGTTTTAATGTCTGAAGATGAGAATGATGCCTTGACATTAAACAATTATGCTTATAGTTTATGTGAAAGAGATATTGATCACACCAATATAAATTATGCACTAGAATTATCAAAAAAAGCGGTAGACATAGATCCATTGAATGCAGCTTATCTCGATACGATGGGTTGGATATATTATAAAAAAGGGGATTATATGAATGCGGAGAATTTTATAAAAAATAGTATAGAAATTGATAAAAATAATGCTGTTGTACTCGAACATTTAGCTGAGATTTATATTAAAAAAAATGAGATCAATATAGCTTTAAAATATTTCAGATTAGCTTTAAAAAATGATCCTAATAATTATCAAACAAAAACAAAAATTCTAAAATATGAAAACCGTTAGTGTAATAATACCACTCTACAATGAGCAGGATTCTTTGAATGAATTATACTCTCAAATTCAAAAATCAGTTTCAGTTTATGATTATGAAATAATTTTTATTGATGATGGAAGTACAGATAAAAGTTGGGAAATTTTAAAAAAAATTTCAAATGAAAACTTTAGAGTCCAATTAATTAAATTTTATAATAATTTTGGTAAATCTGACGCATTGCAAGAAGGTTTTAAGTTAGCAAAAAATGAATATGTTATCACTATGGATGGGGATTTGCAAGATGATCCAAAAGAAATTCCCAATCTAATTAAAAAAATAGATGAAGGTTGGGATGTAGTCTCAGGTTGGAAAAAAAACCGTAAGGATCCAATAAATAAGACATTACCATCAAAAATCTTTAATGCAGTTACAAGTTTTTTTATTGGTTTGAGATTACATGATTATAATTGTGGATTAAAATGCTATAAAATAAAAGTTATTAAATCAATAAAACTTTATGGAGGATTGCATAGATATATACCTGCTATATGTTCACAAAAGGGATATAAAATATCTGAAATTGAAGTAAATCACAGAAAAAGAAAATTTGGAAAAACTAAATATGGTAATAAAAGATTTTTCGATGGTTTTTTTGATTTAATTACTGTTTTGTTTCTGGGGAAATATACCAATCAACCCCTACATTTTTTTGGTTTTATTGGTTTATCGTCTTCATTAGCTGGAGTTTTAATTGAAACATATGTTTTATATTTAAAATACTTTAGAGGAGAACCCTTTCAGTTACATTTTGCTTTATTAATTTTAGGTGTATTATTTATTATTGTTGGAATACAATTTTTTTCTATTGGTTTAATTGGAGAAATGATTGTTGGTTCAATTAGTAATAATGACAAAAAAAGAATAGATCTAATTGTAAAAAATGATTTTAAAAAATAATGAAGATTAATATTGTTGGAGTTGCACCGCCATATAGGGGAGGGATTGCACTTCATAATGCTTTTCTATTTAAATATTTATCAAAAAAACACGAAGTTATCTTCTATAATTTTCTTAGGCAGTATCCTAATCTACTTTTTCCTGGCAAAACCCAATTTACCAATAAATCATCCTTAATTATACCTTCAAAAAGAATTATTGATTCAATTAATCCATTTACTTGGCATAAAACTTCAAACCTAATTATTAATAATAATCCTGATTTAGTAATATTTAGAACTTGGAATGTATTTTTTTGTTTAATGTTTGGCTATATAGCAAAAAAAATAAAAAAAAGATCTTCAATAAAAACATTAGTTATTTGTGATAATATATTGCCACATGAAAGAACTGTGTTTGATAAAATTTTAATGAAAAGTTTTTTGAAAAAAATGGATTTTCACATAGTGCAATCTTCAATTGTTGAACAAGAATTACTAAATTTATTACCAAATGCAATTTATAAAAAATTATTTCATCCAATATATGATAATTTTGGATCTATACAAGATAAAGTAAAAATGAAAAAGAAAAAGTCTATCAAAACTAAATACGTAATTTTATATGCAGGTTTAGTTAGATCTTATAAAGGTTTTGATATTCTTATTCAATCAATAAAGCATATTAAAAAAAAACTTGATGACTTTTTAGTTTTAGCTATTGGTGAATCATATGAAGATCCAAAAAAATATAATTCTTTAGTTGAAAAAGAAGGTGTATCAGAATTTTTCTTTTGGGAAAATAGATATGTACCTGATGATGAAATTAAAGAATATTTTAGTATTTGTGATGTTGTTGCATTACCGTATAAAACAGCTTCTCAAAGTGGTATAATCCCAATAGCATACCATTTTGAAAAACCTGTAGTAGTAACTAGTGTTGGTGGTCTCCCCGAAATGGTTAAAAATAACAAAACTGGGATAGTTATTGAACCAAATAATCCAAAAGTATTAGGTGACGTAATAGCAAAAAATTTAAAGAATGATAATTTTATAAAAATGTCGAATAACGTTAAAAAATTTAAAAAACAATTTTCTTGGGAAAATTTTGTAAGAGGGATAGAATCATTAATCAAAATTTAAAATTTAAAATTAAAATTTTAATATTGAATTGGAATGGTAAAAATGATACCATCCAATGTTTAGAATCACTAGAAAAACAATTAAATCTCAATCAATCAATTTTGCTAATTGATAATGGTTCAACTGATGGATCTGTTAGTAAAATATCAAAATTATTTCCAAATATTGAAATTTTACAACTTAGAAACAATTTCGGCTTTTCTGGGGGTATGAATAAAGGTTTAAATCATTTAAAAAAAGATAAACCTGATTTTGTTATTTTTATGAATAATGATATTATTGCATCTGACTCTTTTTTAGAAAAATTATTAAATGGTATAAATCAATATGGTAAAAATAATATTTTAAGTCCATTAATATGCTATCATTCAGATAAAAATAAAATTTGGTATGGTGGTGGACAAATAAAATTATGGCGTGGTAAAATTACCCATTCATATATTAGAAAAAAGATAAGTGATTTAAATATGAAATCATATGAAATTACTGATTATGTTAGTGGATGTTGTCTTGCTATATCTTGGGATCTAATTAATAAATTAAATGGTTTTAACGAATCATTTAATATGTATTCAGAGGATGTAGATCTCTGTATTAGAGCAAAAAAATTGAATGCTAAATGTTATGTAGTTACAGAATCAGTAATTTGGCATAAAATATCAAAATCTATTGGTGGTAATCTTTCATTTAAAAAAAACTTACGAAAATTACGATCTACAATAAAACTAATAAATTTACATTCTAATTTTTTTAATAAATTAACTGGAATTTTAGGTTTGGTTATAATTTCAATAATTCATTTACCAAAAATTTTAATTCATAATTCTCGTAAAAAACATGAATAAATATATAAAACCTAATTTTTTTATTGTTGGTGCACCAAAGTGTGGAACAACTTCAATTTATTCCTATTTGAGTCAACACCCACAAGTTTTTATGTCAAAATTTAAAGAACCACATTTTTTTGGAAAAGATTTAACTAGAAAAGGCAAATTATATAACTTTAATGAAGAATCATATATCAGATTATTTAAAAATTCAAATTATTTTAAAGTAAAAGGAGAAGCATCTACATTTTATCTATATTCAAAAGAGGCTGCAAAAGAAATTCATTCCTTCAATCCTAATTCAAAAATTCTAATTTTATTAAGAGAACCCACAGAGATGATATATTCAATGCATTCTCAATATATACACAGTCAAAATGAGGACGTTTTAGATTTTAAAAAAGCATTAAATTTAGAGCAGGATAGATTGAAAGGTTATCATATACCTCATTTAATTGACTTAAAAGAGAAAATATTTTACAAAGATTATATAAAGAAAATGCCTAATAGAATTAAAAATTATTTTGATATTTTTGGTAGGTCAAATGTTCACATAACATTATTAGATGATCTCAAGAATGACTGTGAGCTAGAGTATAAAAAAATTATTAGATTTTTAGGAGTAGATGAGACTTTTATTCCAAATTTTGAAATTTACAATACTAACAAAAAAGTTAAATATCTCTTTATTCAAAAAATAATTAAAATGTATGGTTTAGCTCTAGGTGATATTAGGAAAAGGTTTTGGTCAAACAAACCAATTGGTATTATGAAAAAGATAACAGAATTAAATACAATATATACAGAAAGGAATGAAATGGATTTTGATTTAAGAAAATCATTGAAAAAAGAATTTTTGTCAATAATTGATCAAATTGAAGATATTACTTTTTTAAATTTATCTAATTGGAAAATAAATGATTGAGGAACCTCTTATCAATATACTCATAAGAACCTCAGGTCGTCCAGTTTATTTTAAAAAATGCATTGATAGTATAAGAAAACAGGATTATAGTAATTACCGGATTCTAATATCTTATGATACCAAAGAAGATTTAAAATATATTAAATCAAATACTAATAGTAATGATTTTATTTTATTTTGTAAAATATCTGATTCAACTAAAGAAAATTTTCCTTACAATTTATATATAAATGATCTATACGAATTTGTAAACAGTGGTTGGATCCTTGTTCTTGATGATGATAATATGTTTATTTCAAATGAATCATTAACTAAAGTAGCGAAATTATTAAAAAAAGAAAATCAATTAGTTGTTTGGAAAGTTAAATTATTTGATAAAGTTATCCCATCTAAAAGCTTTAACAAACAACCTACTCTTTATGACATTGATTCTTCAAACTTTATTTTTCACTCAAGTTACAAATATAAATTAGGTCAATGGGATGGCAATAAATGTGCTGATTTTAGATTGGCTTTAAAACTATATAAAAATTTAGATTCTACAATTTGGATTGATGAGTTGATCATTGCTTCACAAAGGAAACATATATATGGTGGCAAAGGAATGAGAGACGATGCAAATTACTCGTTACCTTTTAATAAAAAGATAAGTAATAAAGTAAAAATGTTTTTTTGGAAATTAAAACAAGGAATGAAATGATAAATTCTAGTAACAAACAATTATATTTAATTTTTAGTTTGGTAAGTTTATTAATTTTAACTTTTTTATTTAGAAAACTACTTTTTGGTAGCTATAGTTTTATTGGACCTGATTCCTTATCTCCTCAAGCAATAAAAGTAGGTATAGAATTTATCAAAAATAAAACAGGTGAATACCCATTATGGCTTCCATGGATTTTTAGTGGATTACCATCTGTTCATTCATTTCAAAATATTTCAGATTTTTATTTTCCTCATTATATTTATAAGTTTTTTAATAATTTTTTTGGTGTGCAGTTCATATGGAATTATATAGCACATTTTATTTTTGGTGGTATGGGTTGTGTATTACTGCTAAAAAGATTCAAAGTAGATAACTTTTCAGCCTTATTCGGTGGGTTAGCATTTATGCTTACACCTTATTTGATAACAATGGTTGTACACGGTCACGGTAGTCAAATGATGACTGCTGTTTACATCCCTTGGGCAGTCTGGGCTATTCATAGACTTACATTTAATCCAAATTATCAAAATATAGGTATTTTAGCACTTATCATTGGTTTGCAACTACAAAGAGCCCATGTACAAATTGCCTACTATACTTGGATGTTAATTGGATTATATATTTTACTAATTTTATTTAACCAGATTAAATTGTTTGATGATAAAAATAAATTAATTACAATAGGAAAAACTATTATTGGCTTATTAATTGGATTGGGTTTTTCATTGTCAATTTATATACCTGCACTTGAATATACATCTTTTTCAACAAGAGCAGGTAGTGGTGGTGGAGCAGGCTTAGATTATGCAACACAATGGTCTTTTAGTTTATTAGAATTAGGCACATTTATTTTACCATCTTTTGTAGGTTTTGGTGGTATATCATATTGGGGTAATATGCCGTTTACGGATTATCCTAATTATATGGGTTTAATAATATTAATTTTATCAATAATTGGTGCTTTAAAATCAAAAATATCAGAAAAAAAATTGTTTATATTAGTTATCATTTTTTCTTTTCTGTTGTCTTTAGGTAAAAACTTTTCATTATTCTATAGTTTTTTTTACAATTATTTTCCTTTTTTTAAAAAATTCAGAGTTCCTGTAATGATTTTAATTTTATTACAATTTTCAGTTTCAATTTTGTCTGGTTTGGGGCTTAATTATATTAGGCAAACTTTAAATGATTACGAAGTTAATAGTTTTTTAAAAAAATTTCTTATAACAGCAGCCTCCACAGGATTAGTTTTTTTATTATTTGGGAAGGATATAATTTCAAAATTTTTACCTAACAACGATTTAATTAACAGATATGGTTTAAATGCCCAGCAAACTATTAATGAACTCAGATATTCCTTATTATACAGTGAAATAAAAATCATGTTCATTATGTTAATATTTGTATCTATTATTATTTATCTTTACAAAAATAAAAATTATAATTGGTCTTTGGTAGCCATTAGTTTAACAGTAATATCAATTTTTGATTTATCCTATGTAAATTATAAAATAATTGAGCCATCAGAAAAATCATATAGAAGTAGTACATTAAGTCCATCAATAACTAAAAAAAGATATTTGAATGAAGATGAGATTATAAAATTTTTGAAAAAGGACACATCAAATTTTAGAATTTTACCAACACAACCTTTAGATAAAGAAAATAGATGGTCGGCTTTTAACATTGAGAGTATCTATGGCTATCATCCAGCTAAATTAAATAATTATAACGAATTTATGAACAATGTAGGATTTTCTAATACTAATATTTTACAAATGTTAAATATAAAATATTTGATAACTTTTCAAAAATTAGATCATGATTCATTTGAGAAAGTATTTACTGGAAAACTATTTCATAATAATAAATATAATAATGCTAATGTTTACTTATTTAAAAACTTTATTGATAGAGCTTTTTTTGTAGAAAAATTAAAATATATTGAACGTTATGACGATGCATTTAAATATTTAGAAAACAATACAAAATCTTATATTAAAGAATCCTTAATAAGAGAGGATTTAGATTTGAAGACATATAGTGGTATTGGAATGATTAAATTTATACAATCTTATCCTAACGAAATTATAATTGAAACTAATTCAAATGATAAACAATTTTTAGTTTTAAGTGAAATCTATTATCCTGAAGGTTGGAAAGTATTTGTTAATAATCAAGAAAGTAAAATATATGAAGTCAATGCATTATTAAGGGGTGTTGAGTTGCCTGAAGGTAAAAATATTGTAAAATTCAAATTTTCACCAAGTGATGTAAAATTGGGATCTATTTTATCTATTATAAGTACACTTATTATTATTTTATTTCTATTTAGCTCTTTATTTAAAAAAAATGAAAAATAAATCATTTAAAATTAAATTAGGATTACTTTTTTTAGGTATAATTGTTTTTTTAATTATTTTTTTTATAAATAGAGAAATAATTAATAATGTTAGACAAGATGCTAAATCTCAGGTAGAAAATATCGCGCTTGCGTACTCTGAAGTTATCCACAAGGAACAAGGAGATATCCCAAATTTTATTAGTATTTTTTTGCCAACAATTAATTTTCCATTTGTTATTACTTTTAATGGAGAATTTTATGGACATAATGATCATCAAATTTTTAAAAATAAAAATGATAATGAATTAAATAAATTTATTCAAAAATTTATTTTAGATAATAATTCAAAATTTGACCCTCTACCTATAATTTGGAATGATGAAATCATGGGTAAAATTCATTATGGTGATCCAAATATTATTTTACAATTGACTCTGCTGCCGTATATAGAAATTAGTTTTATAATAGTATTTATTATCTTTGTCTTTTGGGGTTTTAAAATTATTAGAGATAGCGAGAAAAATTTGATTTGGGCTGGAATGGCACGAGAAACTGCTCATCAGCTTGGAACACCAATATCGTCACTTTACGGATGGATGAAGCTTCTTGAAGAGAATTCTATAAAAAAAGATGAAATTTACAGTTCAATTAATGAAGATTTAAATAGACTTAGAGATATTTCTGATAGATTTTACAAAATTGGTACAAAACCTAAATTAGAAAAAATAAATATAATTTTGATGATACAAGAAATCAAAAATTATTTCACTAAACGATTATCTAAAAAAACTTTAATTAATATATGTTATAATGATGATGAAAGTTTTTTTTTAAAAGGAGATTTGATATTACTTGTTTGGGCTATAGAAAATATAATTAAAAACGCATTGGATGCCTCAAAAATTGACCCTGTAATAAATATAAACATTTTAAAAAATGATAAATCTTTAATTATAGATTTTTGTGATAATGGAATTGGAATAAATAAATCTAAATGGAAAAAAATATTTGAACCTGGATATACATCTAAGAAAAAGGGTTGGGGACTTGGATTAAGTTTAACTAAAAGAATTATTGAAGATTTACACAATGGAATAATTTCTGTATTAAAATCAAATCATAAAGGAACAACATTAAGATTAGAATTTAATATAAACTAGGAGATTTAAATTAAATCTCCTAGTTATAAAAGAACACATTTGTTAAACTTATTTACATTGCATTTTTTCTATTTCTAATGAATGCTGGAACGTCAAGATCATCATCACCGAAAGATAAAATATTATTATCTTTCATCTCATTTGAATCATTTTGTTTATTAGAATCATTATCAGATTGAAATGACCTTACTGATTCATTTGATTTATTATCAATTGATAAATTATTTAATGGTGTTTCTTTGCTGAATCTATTGTAGCTTGAATTAGACATTTCATACTCATCATTATTAATACCTGTAGCAATCACTGTAACTCTAATTTCATCATTATTATCATTATCTGTCACAAAACCACTTATTATATCTGCATCTTCTCCTGCTTCTTCTTGGATTATTGTACAAGCATCATTTAGTTCATGTATTGACATGTCTTTAGGCCCAGTTATATTTATTAATAAACCTTTTGCGCCTCTAATGTTAACATCTTGTAATAAAGGTGAATTTATGGCTTTTTGCGCAGCTAAAATTGCACGTTCTTCTCCATGTGCAATGCCAGTACCCATTATTGCATCTCCTTGATTTATCATTACTTTTTTTACATCAGCAAAATCTAAATTAATTTTTCCAGGTATATTTATTATTTCAGATATCCCTTTTGTAGCTTGATGTAAAATACTATCAGCTTGTTTGAATGACTCATCTATTGAAGTATTTAAGTCAGTTATCGTTAATAAAACTTCATTAGGAATTACTAATAATGTATCACAATTTTTTTTGAGTTCCATTATTCCTTCTAAAGCTCTTTTTGTTCTTTTTGGGCCTTCAAAAGAAAAAGGCTTTGTTACAACTCCAACAGTTAAAGCATTACATTCTTCTCTTGCTATTTTAGCAATTACTGGAGCAGCTCCCGTACCAGTTCCTCCACCCATTCCTGCAGTTATAAATACCATGTCAGATCCAGTAATCATTTCAATTAAGGCTTCTTTACTTTCTTCAGCAGCTTGTTTACCAGTATCTGAATTAGCACCTGCTCCTAGTCCTTTTGTTAATTCCTTTCCTATTTGTAATTGTTTTTGTGAATTGTTATCTTCAAGATCTTGAGCATCTGTATTTATTGCTAAATATTCAACTCCTTTAATACCATCTTTGATCATTCTATTTAAGGCGTTATTACCAGCTCCGCCAACGCCGATTACTGTAATGTTAGCCTTTTGATCTTGATAATTGCTTGGTTCAAATAACATGTGTGTGTGTTCCTTTCTTTTTAATAAATATCTTTAAATAAATTTTTTATAGAATTAATAAAATTTTTAATAGAAAAATTGTCCTTTAATGAATCCTCTTTATGATTTTTTATAGCAAATTTGAGTAAGCCAACTACTGTTGAATATGTTGGACAATTTAAATTTGCTGAGATCCCACCCTTTAATCTTGGTTTACCAACTTTAACTGGTTGAAAAAAAATATTATTTGCTAAGTCAATGGAATTTTTAAGACGCGAAGTACCTCCAGTTAACTTTATTCCAAAAGTAAATATATCTCCTTGACCACATTTTTTTATTTCCGATTTTGCTAATAATAAAATTTCTTCCATTCTAGGTTCAATAAAAGAGGCTAACTCTTTTTGATTCAAATTTCTAAATTCATTATTATTAATATCTTTAATATTGATTAATTCATCTGGATTTGCTAGTGCCTCTTTAGCTATACCATATTTACATTTTAATTTTTCAGCATTTTCAATAGTGGTTTGCACTCCGTGTGCTATATCTAATGTTATATTGTTACCCCCAAGTGGAATTACTCCTGTGTGTTGAACTCCCCCTTCTGCAAATACTATAACTTCTGTTGTTCCTGCACCAATATCGATAAGAGCAATTCCTAAATCTTTTTCATTTTGATCTAATACTGAATAGCTAGTTGCCAGAGGATTTAAAATAATATCATTCAGATTTATATCTGATCTTTCTATGCATGATATTATATTTTTTTCTAAAGTTTTTTCACTAGTTACTAAATGAACTTTTGTTTCCAATCGATTTCCAATCATACCTATAGGATCTTTTATCCCTGATTGATCATCAACTTTAAAATCTTGTGATAAAACATGTAAAATTCTTCTTTCAAGTGGTAGTGTAATTGTTTGAGCATGTTTTAATACTCGATTTATATCATTATGATCAATTTCTTGATTAACATTTTGAACCATAATTACACCGGTATTATTAATACCTCTTATATGTTCTCCAGATATACCAATGACACAATCATTAATTTTTTTCCCTGATTGGTTTTCAGCATCAAGTATTGCTTTTTTTATTCCATCAACTGTATCATTAATATTAACTACTATCCCTTTTTTAATGCCTAGAGATTTAGATTCTCCTATACCTAAAATCTCAAGATTATTATCTTCATCAAAACTGGCTGTTACAACACAGATTTTTGATGTTCCAATATCAATAGCGGTGATTATTTGTTTTCCATTTTTCATAATAATTTATTTTTATTTTCTTTAACAATTATTTGATTTGGTATTGTCATATCTATATAAAAATAACTTTCAAGAGTTCTTTGTTTTTTTACTGTATCTTCAAAAATTGCTAAAGTTTGTAATTGCTTCAAAGTAACATTTTTAGAAAAATAAACTTTTGTTTCATTTTTATACAATAATTCATATTTATTAGGATGAACTGTTACATAGGATATATTTTTATAAAAATTTGAAAAATTTAACTTTGAATATTTAATGACATTTATAATTTCATTATAATTTTTTAATAAAGATATTGAGTCAGTTTCATTACTAGCAATTTTGAGTTCAGGAATTCTATATGATTTCTTAATACGATCATTAACTGGAAGGAATGTTTTATTAGTATCAATTAAAAAATTATTATTTATTGATTTAAAGTATAAAAGAGGCTCATTCTCAATAATTTCTACAATAATAGTATTAGGAAAAATCCGACTAACTTTAGAGGATTGTATTAATGATAAATCATTAATGTTATTTTGTATTTTTTTTAAATTGATTTTTAGTAGTGAACTTGAATAATCAAGTTTGGATGTTATTTCATCTTTATAATAGAATTGATTTCCTATGATTATATTTTTAGAATTATGTAATAAATAAAGTTCATCATTATATAAAAAACTAATTGCTATTAAACTTGGGATGAAAAAAATTCCAGCTAAATTAAGAATGGTATTTATTATGTTATTAATTCTTATCATTATTTAATTCTTTAATAATTATTTCATTAAAACCTAAGAGTTTAATTTCAAGGTCTAACAAGATTTTATATTTTTTGTAAACTTCTTTTTTAATAATTTTAATTAATTCTAAAACATCATTTGCCATAGCATTACCATGATTTACAATGAAATTTGCATGTTTTTGAGATATTTCTGCTCCGCCTATTCTCAATCCTTTGAGTCCAACATTATCTATTAAAAAACCAGCTGCTGGACCATCTTTCGGATTTTTAAAAATACTTCCAGCAGATTTATAATTTAGAGGCTGAGCTTGTTTCCTTTTCTTGGAAGAATCTAATCTCAAATTTTTTATATCGTTTGGATCTCCTTTTTCACATTTGAATTTTATATTTGTTATAATTTCATTTTGGCTAAAAGAAGAAAATCTATAGTCAAATTTAAGGTCATTTTTTTTATAAATTTTTTCTTCACCATTCAAATTAATAACATTAGCTGAAATAAAAAAGTTTGATATCTCACTACCATAAGCACCAGCATTCATAACTAACGCACCACCTACTGTGCCAGGTACGCCAATTAGACTTTCTAATCCACCAATATTTTTTTTAATAGCTTTTCTAACCATTGTGCTTAGCATTACACCTGATTCAGCATCAATTTCAAGTGTATCAGATATAGATAGTTTCTTGAAAGTCTTTGATAAAGAAATTACAACACCATTAAATCCTGAATCGCTAACTAATAAATTTGACCCAGAACCAGTTATAAAAATAGGTATATCATATTTATTAGATTCATTAATAATTATTTTTAACTCGTTTTTATCTTTTGGGAAAATATATAATTCAGCTTTACCTCCTACACCAAAGGTTGTTCTTTTTTTCATAGATTCATTTGAAAATATTTTACCTTTGATTTGATTCATTAATAATAATTTTAGTTCGTTTTGAATCATTTTAGCACCTTATAGATGTTTTCAATTTCTCTCCAAATGTCACCTGCACCCATTGTGATAATTAAGTCATTTTCTTGTGCAATGTTTTTCACATATTGTGCAACATCGTTTTTATTAGGTAAAAATTTGATCTTTTTATGTCCTAAATTGATTAAATCTTCAACAATAATTTTACTTGAAATATCTTTTATAGGATTTTCCCTTGCAGCATAAATTTCAGTAATGATTATTAAATCTGATTGAAATAATGCTTTTGCAAATTGTTTATGAAAATTTTTTGTTCTAGTGAAAAGATGTGGTTGAAAAATTGAAATTATTCTATTCTTCCAACCTTTTTTCAATGCATTTAAAACTGAATCAACTTCAACAGGGTGATGTGCATAGTCATCGATAAGTTTAATACCATTGTTGAGTTCATATTTAATATCAAATCTTCTTTGTACACCTTTGAATTTAGATAAACCTCTTTTAATTGAATCATAATTAATATCTAATTCTACACAAACAGATATAGCAGCTAATGCATTCATAATATTATGTTTCCCTGGTAGTTCAAGATTGAATCTATTTGCATAGATACCTTTTACAAATAAATCAAAACTAGAATGAGATTCATTATAAAGGACATTTTTTGCTTGAATTAATGCATTATCAGAAAATCCAAATGTTATATATGGTCTTTTTACTAAATTAATTAAGTTTGATGTATTTGGTTGGTCTACATTAATACATATTTTTCCATAAAAAGGAACAGAGTTGGCAAACTTTAAAAAGGCACTCTGAAGGTCATCTAAATTTTCATAACAATCTAGGTGTTCTAAGTCCAAATTATTAATTACAGCTATTGTAGGTTTTAAAGATAAAAAAGTTCTATCAAACTCATCTGCTTCAACAACAATTATATTTCCATCTCCATACATACTGTTTGAACCAAATTCATTTACAATACCACCGATTACTAATGTGGGATCTAACTTTTCCTCTACTAAAATACATCCAAGCATTGAAGACGTAGTTGTTTTACCATGTGTACCTGCAATTGCTATACTCGTTGATTTGACTTTTAATAATTCACCTAACATTTCCGCTCTTCTAATAACAGGTATATTGTTGTTGTTTGCAATCACGATTTCTTTATTATTTTTTTTGACAGCTGATGAATAAACTAAAACATCGCTATCGATTACTTTAGAGCTTTTATGTCCAATATTAACATCGATTCCAATTTTTTTTAATTGATTTGTCCTTTCAGATTCGCTCATGTCAGAACCAGTAACAGTAAAACCTAAATTATGAAGAAGTTCAGCCATTCCACTCATACCAATTCCACCAATACCTACAAAGTGTATATGATTAGTTTTACCTAGCATACTGATAAATTTATTTCTTTCATAATATTATCTATTGAGTTTGGTGTGGAAATTGATTTAGCTGCTAAGCCCATTTTTTTTATTTCATCATTAGATTTTTTAAGTTTTAAAATAGTTTTTTCAAGTGAACCATTGCTTAAGTCTTTCTGTTCAATTATAATTGAAGCCTTTGATTTTTTTGAAAAAATAGCATTTTTATACTGATGATTTCCTGCTGAAAATGGAAAAGGAATTAGTATTGAGGCTTTTCCAAAGTAATTTATTTCAGTTAAAGTAAGTGCGCCAGATCTGGAAATTACTAAATCTGATGCAGAGTAAACTAAATCAATATTTTTAATAAAATCATATAATATGATATTTTTATTTATGTTTAATGAAGAAAGTACTTTCAAATGAATTGGACCACATTGCCATATTATATTAGCATCTAATCTATTATAAAAATTGATGTTTTTTTTCAAATATTCATTGATAGGTTTAGAACCTTGGCTGCCACCACAAATGAAAATAGTAAATTTATTTTCATTAATACTTAATTCATTTCGTGCCTGAGATTTATTATAAATTTTGAGATTTTTTCTAATTGGATTGCCAGTAAAAATACAATTATTTTTAAAATATTTTCTACTTTCAGTATATCCCAAACAAATTTTATCAGCAAATTTTGATAGTATTCTATTAGTAAAACCAGGATAAGAGTTTTGTTCTTGTAAGAATATTTTTTTCCCCAGTATTAGTGCTGAGATTAGAGGAATACCAGAGGAATATCCTCCAGTACCAATTATTAATTGTGGATTAAATTTGTAAATGATAATAACTGATTTAAAAATTGATTTTATTATTTTAAAAGGGAATTTTATATTATCGATAAAATTAGATAAAGATAATGTCCGATGAAAACCTTTAATATCAAGTAATACAATGTTATCACTTTTAATCTTTGTTGCTTCAATACCATGTTTTGAGCCCATATAAAGTACGTTTGCTCCTTGTTTAGATAATTCTGTCATAATAGCTGTCGCTGGAAAAAGATGCCCACCAGTGCCACCACCACAAATTAAAAACCGACAATTGTTAAACATTAAAAAATTGTCCTTTTTATATTAGAAAATTTATTTTTCATCGATATATTATTTAATATCCCTATACTCATTAAAGTTATTATAATGTTAGAACCACCATAGCTAAAAAAAGGTAGTGGTAGTCCAGTAGTAGGTAAGAACCCCACAACGTAGCTAATATTTATTAGTACATAAAGTTTTATATTTAAAACAATTCCAATTGCAAGATACATTCCAAATGCATCTGATGCATTTTTTGCTATCAACATTCCTTTAAAGAATAGCCAAACAAATAAAAACAGTATTAAAATTATACCAAAAAATCCTAGTTCTTCTCCAATTACAGAAAAAATAAAATCTGTTTGAATTTCTGGTAAAAGTCCAGGAAATTTAATAATGCTATTACCTAGTCCTTGTCCCAATAAACCGCCATTTCCTAATCCTAATAGAGCTTGACTAGATTGATAATTCCCAGCATCAAGATGATGATTTGGATTTAACCAATTGATAATTCTTTGCCATTGATATCCTTTTTGTAGCCAAATATAAAAAAGTATAAATGGTAATGTCGTACAAACTAAAATTATTAAGTGTTTCAGTCTAACTCCTCCAATGAATAATAAAATTGATAAAATCATACCAATTGTTAAGGATGTGCTTAAATCAGGTTGTAGAACTATTGCCAATAAATTGATACCAATAATTGTTATAATCGGCAAGAAACCTCTTTTAAAATCTTTTATATATCTATATGATTTTTCTAAATAATAAGATGTAAAAATAACTAAAGTCATTCTTGAAAGATCTGATGTTGTAAATAAAGTCTTACCTCCAACAATAAGCCATCTAGAAGTTTTGCTATCTGAAGTAAAATGAGCTATCATAACAATTAGAAAAGAAAAAATAAGTAAAATAGTAGATATATATTTAAGATTTTTATAATCAAATATTGATAAAAAAAACATAAGTATTATTCCAATTAAAATTCGAAGAATATGTTTATTAAAAAAATAAGTGTGGTTTCCAAATGTTTCATTAGCATAATGACTACTAGCACTAAATAACATAATTGACCCCACACTTAATAGTATAAGTGTAATTATAATAAGTTGTTTATCAAAATGTTCAAAATGCTTAATCATCATTCTATAATTTTGTAACTAAAAATTTAAAATATTCACCTCTATGTTCAAAGTTATTAAATTGATCATAACTTGAACAACTTGGAGATAAGAGTACAACATCACCTGTTTCAGATCTTTTTATGGATTCTTGAACTGCGTCTTTAAAAATTGGATAAAATTTAATTTTGAATTTGGAGCTCAGTATTTTTTTTATTTTTTCTCCAGATTCGCCATAACATATAATAAGTTTGATTTTTGATATTGTAAACAAAAATAGCTTTTTATAATCTGTATCTCCCTTATCTCTACCACCTAATATTAAAATGATATTTCCATCAAAAGATTTAATAGCTGCTATGGTTGAATTTATATTGGTTGCTTTTGAATCATTATAATACTTGATACCATCTAATTCTTTGATAAACTCCATTCTGTGGGGTAATGATTTAATTTTTTTAATTGCTTTTTTAATGAATTCAAGTTTCAATCCATATTTTAAAGCAAGTGTAGATGCAGCTAAAACATTGTCAATATTATGATACCCTTTTATACCTATATCTTTTAAATGAATTAATTTTTTTTTACTTTTATCATTAATATATATTTTTGAATCATCTTGGGAGAGGAGAGCCTGATCAGAGTAACTCTGGGAGAACGGTATATTCCGTTCGTAATCGTGGAGTTGATTACTAAGGAGGATATCACCAGAATTAAATATAAGCCAACCAGGCTCTCTTAGATTTTTTGATATTTTCATTTTTTGTTTAATGTAATTTTCCATCGAACCATGTCTATCAATGTGATCAGGTGAAAAATTTAATATAATGCTGTAATTNGGAGANAAATGAACAATATGTTCTAATTGAAAACTACTTACTTCTAATATATTNANAATAAATAAATTAGGTTCTTTAATTTCGTTTANAACTAAATTGGAGTAGGGTTCTCCAAAATTACCACCAATTTGACTTTTAATTTCAGAGCAATCAAACATTTTTTTTATAAGATTAACCGTAGTTGATTTCCCATTGGAACCTGTGACTGCAATTATGGGTAACTTTGAAAACCAAAAAGCAAATTCAATTTCACTGACAATTGGTATTTTAGTTTTTAATATTTTTTTTACAATTGGGACTCTCGGATTGATTCCTGGACTAATTATTACCAAATCAGAATCTAAAACTTTATTAGAATGTCCATTAAGTTCAAATTCATACGATTTAAGTTTATTCTTAAGCTTAGAATCATTTTTATGATCACTAATAAATGGTCTTGCACCAACTTTTCTACATAATTTAGCAGCAGCAATACCACTAGATCCTGCACCTAAAATAGATACTTTGGTATTGTGCCAATCTTGATTAGCTATTTGTTTAACATTTATCATTGGATTTTAAATGTAGTTAGTGAAATTAAAGTTAATAATATACCTATTATCCAGAATCGTACAACAACATGGTTTTCATTCCAACCCAATAATTCAAAATGATGATGCAATGGTGCCATCTTAAAGAATCTTTTACCTNTTCCATATATTTTTTTTGTGTATCTAAAATATACCACTTGTATCATAACGGACAATGTTTCTGCCAAAAAAACTCCACCTATTATTATTAACCATATTTCTTTTTTAAGTAAAATTGCGATAGCTCCCAGTGCACCTCCCAANGCTAAAGATCCAGTGTCGCCCATAAAAATTTTAGCTGGNTGGGCATTGTACCAAAGAAATCCAATGCAGGCACCAACCATGGCAAAACAAAAAATTAAAAGTTCACCTGTTCCAGGTAAATAAATTATATTGAGGTAATTACTAAAATCGTATCTACCACTCGCATAAGCAATTGCTCCAAAAGCCAATGTTGAAATAGCAACTAATCCTGATGCTAAACCGTCTAGACCATCTGTTAAATTAACAGCATTAGATGTTGCAGTCATTATAAAAATAACAAATGGAATATAAAAAAAATTTAGATCTAGTACACCATTAGCAATATCAAAAGTAATGCCATTGTGAGAAACAAAGGGTATA
Source organism: Fidelibacterota bacterium (assembly GCA_002703375.1). Classification (GTDB taxonomy): domain Bacteria; phylum Fidelibacterota; class Marinisomatia; order SCGC-AAA003-L08. The sequence goes on from NZTO01000013.1 coordinate 53,009, forward strand.
GATATTGCTGTTCTTAACACATCTTTTTCTGGGTATACATATAAAATTGAACCGATAATTAAACCTATTGNAATTTGTCCGATTAGTTTATATCTTGCAATTAGTCCTTTTGAAAAACCTTTGACAACTTTTAAATAATCGTCAATAAAACCAAGCAAACCCATCATAAATGTTGAAAATAATATTAGCAAAATGTATTTATCGTCAAGTTTTGACCAAAGGATAGTAGGGAGGATAATTGATATAAGGATAATTATCCCCCCCATTGTTGGTGTTCCTCGCTTTTTCAAGTGAGAACTAGGCCCATAAGAGCGAATAGTTTCGCCTATTTGATGTTTGTGAAGTGTGCGGATAATTTTGGGCCCAAGAAGGAAACTTATTAATAAGGCTGTAATTGCTGCTCCAGAAGCTCTAAAAGAAATATATTGAAATATATTTAATCCGGAGATTTTTGTATGAAGAGGATAAAATAGATGATAAAACATTTATTTAAAAACCTCAAATATTATTTTTTCTAATTTCATGCCTCTAGATGCCTTAAAATATAATACATCGTTTGTATTTATAAATTTTGATAATTCTTTTGATAATTTTTCTTTACTGTTAAAATGAAAACCTATTTCTTCATTTGCATTAATAATATCAATTGTATTTTTTGTAAATTCACCTATTCCAAATACATTATTAATTTTATTTGATAAAATNAACTCACCTAGTTCACAATGAAATGGTATAGATTTTTCACCCAAATCAAACATATCTCCTAAAATTGCTATAGTTCTGTGATTTTCATTATAAGATTTTAATTGTAATATTCCATTTTTAGCAGATTCTAAATTTGAGTTATAAGTATCATCAATTATTATGCATCCTTTTGATTCGAAAACATTTCCTCTTCCTGATAAAATTTTATAACTCTCTATTTTCTGGATGATATCTTTTTCATCCATTCCAAGATAATGTGATATTGCAAAGCTAGCTATTGCGTTATATGCGAAAGCGAGATTTTCATACGGAAGATTAATTTTTGATGAATTATTAATTAATAATGATGAGCTTTTTAATTTGCCGGTATAATTTGCTTTATTTTTTAAACTAAATGAGATTTTTTTTGCATTAGTTTTAAATTGAGGTATATAATTATCATCAATGTTATAAAAAGCAGTATCATTTTTATTTAAACATTTAAATAATGATGATTTTTCTTGAGCAATATTTTTTATAGATTTAAAATTTTTAATATGAGCGCCTGACACATTTGTTATTAAAGCAATATTTGGTAGAGATATATTACATAAATTCTTTATTTCATCTGGTTTGCTCATTCCGATTTCAATAATGAATATATCAGCATTATTATCCATTCCTAAAATTGATAAAGGAACTCCTGTTGTACTATTAAAGTTTCCCTGAGTGTATTCGCAATCTTTTTTACTAGAAAAAATTGTTGCTAGAAGTTCTTTTGTAGTTGTTTTTCCATTTGAACCGGTAATTCCAATAACATTGCCTGAAAAAGATTTTCTCCAATTTAATGCAGTTTNGTTTAAAAATTCGTTTGATGATTTAACTAGTTTAAATTTTGTTGAACTCGAAATTTGTTTTTTCTCACTAACAATNAAAGAAGCACCTAGTTTCAATGCATTATTTATGAACAAATGTCCATCTGATTTATCACCTTTCATAGCAACGAACATGTCACCATTTTTAACTAAACGNGAGTCAATTGTAATGCCAGATATAATGTTATTTTTATTTTCATGTTTAAAAAACATATTATTAAACTGAATTTTATTGCGTAAGGATATTCTCATGAATATTTAAGAACCTCCTCAATGTCGCTATGGTAATATTTTTTATTTTTTATTATTTGGTATTTTTCTCTCCCTTTACCTAATATTACTAATATATGATTGTCTGTCATCATACTGACAGCCATTTTTATAGCATTTTTTCTATCNTTAATTATTTTGAAATTTTTGTTTTTAAATCCAAATATAATNTCATTATTAATTTTTAATAAGTCCTCATTTCGAGGATTATCTGAAGTAATGATAGTAAAATCAGAAAATTGCTCAGCTATTGAAGCCATTTTTGATCTTTTTGATTTATCTCTATTACCACCACATCCAAATAAAGTAATTATTTTTTTTGAACTTATTGATTTTAGTGTTGACAAAACATTTTCATAGGCATCGGGAGTGTGAGCATAATCAAAATATACTTTTTTATTTTGTTTTAATTTGATCATTTCTAATCTTCCAGGAATAGATTTAATTAAACTTATAGATTTTATTATATCATCTTCATTAAATCCCATAGCTAAGCATGCACCTATTGATGCTAAAAGATTCATTAGATTATATCTTCCTATTAAATTTGTTTTAATTCTGTATTCATTTTTATAAATNTTAATCTTGGCTGTTATTCCAGATGAATTACAGGAATAATTTCTAACTGAAATATCAGCATTTTGGTTTAAACTATATTTGATTATTTTGCTTTTTGTATGTTTAATTATTTCATTCGAATATTTATCATCTATATTGATAATTGCATTTTTATTTGAATTTAATTTTTTGAATAATTTTAACTTTGATTGAAAATATAAATTCATATTTTTATGGAAGTCTAGGTGTTCAGGAGATAAATTTGAAAACACACCAACATCAAATTCAATATCATCAACTCTATTTAGATCTAATGAATGTGAAGAAACTTCCATAACACCAGTTGTTATACCATTTTTTTTCATTACGTTAAGAAATTTATGTATTTGATTAGATTCAGGAGTAGTGAAGTTTGTTTTCAAAACACCTTGTGAGCTAATTAAACCAAGAGTACCCACTGTAAAATTATTAATTTTTATATTTGTTAAAATGTTACTAATAATATGACATATTGAAGTTTTACCATTGGTTCCTGTAACACCAATTAAATTCATTTTTGATGAATCATATGAATAAAAATTAGAAGAAATTTTTGACAAACATTCTCTTGCATCCTTTACTTTAATATAAGGAACATTATGAATTGTATTTTCNATATCTGATAATATTGCTACAGCTCCTTTATCTATAGCTTCATTGATAAACGAATTACCATCAGTTTTGTAGCCTCTCAAAGCTATAAATAATGAANCCTTTTGAATATCACGTGAATTATGTGTCAAATGTACAATATTGATATTTTCAATATTTGATNTGGTACNNTAAGTTATATTTTTAAGTATTTTTTTTAATTCCACAGTGTATTNTTATTCACCCTTTTACTAATTCTGANCTATTTTGGACAATTAATAGATTATCATTGTATCTTTCAACTTCATTAGTATGTATNATACGCTCAAAAATNTTCTTAATNACTGGGGCAACTGANACACCAGCCCAATGATATCCTTTACTGTAATCAGCTGAATCAATTGATACAATACAAACATATTTTGGATCTTTTGACGGAAAAATTGCAGCAAAAGATGAAACAAAGCTATCTTTAGAATATTTTCCATCAACTACTTTTTGAGCAGTTCCTGTTTTTCCTGCAATATCAAAACCCTTAATATTTGCATATTGACCTGTACCATTAATGATTGCATCTCTTAACATTTCTAACAATTCATTTGATGTCTCATATGATGTTACTTGTCTGATTACTTTAGTATCTTCGATATAATAGTTATTATCATTGAAAAAAATTCTATCGATAATTTTTGGTTTAATTAAAAAACCACCATTTGCTATTGCGCAATATGCCATACCTAATTGTAGGTTATTTATTGCTATTTCTTGACCTATGGCAATTTCAGGCGCACTTATTCCTGACCATTTTTTTGTAGGTTTTAGAATTCCATAACTTTCTCCTATTAATGGAATTCCTGTTGGACTACCAAAACCAAATAATCTTGTAAATTTATAAATGTTATTTTTCCCAATTTCATCTGCAATTTTCACCATACCAATATTACTTGAATGAGATAGTATGCCCATTAAAGATAAATTTTCATGCCCTTCATGATCGTGAAAAACTTTATCGTAGTAAAGATATTTACCATTCTCACAATAATATTCATCATTATTAAATTCATTTAATAATTCAAGCTTTCCAGCCATAGTAACTATTTTATAAGTTGAGCCAGGTTCATATATATCTGATATTACTTTATTTCTTTGATTACTTATAGGATAATTTTGATAATTATTTAAATCAATACTTGGTAGTGATGCCATTGCTAAAATATTACCACTGAAAGGATCAATTATTACTCCATTTGCACTTTTTGCTCCAGTTTTGATCATGCTTTGCTGAAGCTCATCTTGCAAAATTGTTTGAATATTTATATCAATAGTTAAGGTAATATCTGCTCCCTTTTTTATTGATATATCATTGTTTATGTGATTGCTATATATCCCTTTTTTCTTTGATAAAAGTTTATTGGCTTTAGAACCAGATAATATGTGATCAAATTTGGCTTCTATCCCTATTTTACCATTATTATTCTGATCAGTATAACCAATTAATTGACTAGCCAACTCTTGATAGGGGTAGAATCTACTAATTGATTTATCTATATTTAATCCATGAACTTTAGATAATATATTTTTTTTCTCCTCTGAAATATTTTTTTCAAGAACAATATAGTTAGATTTTTTCTTCAATTTGTTTAAATAATAACTTTTATCTTTACTAAAACCTTTAGATAGTTCTAAAGCTATTTTATTAATTGATTCCTTTTTTAAATTTTTATCATTCGTGTTAACCCAAACGGTGTATTTATTAATATTTTGTGATAACGAAATTGAATTTTTATCATATATGATACCTCTTGAACCTTCAACAGTCACATAGGATGCGATATTTTTAATCATTTTTTTTGTTGCTGATTTATGATCAATAATCTGTATGTAAAATAGCTTTATAATGATTGGTGACCATGCAGCAAGGAAAATAAATGTTACGATATTTATTCTGTTCTGACTATTCTTGTAGAACTTATTCATTTGAAATAACTTTTAATGATTCAGGTTGAGGGAAATACATATTTAATTCTTTCTCCGCAATTTTCCTTATTCTATCTGCTCTTTTTAATCCAATAATAGAACCCTTATTTGAACTAACTTGATTTTTATAGAAAATGAGTTTTTTATTTAACTTTTGATTTTCTTGTAAGTGATAAATGATACTGTTTTTTTGATGAATGTATACCACTAAAAAAAATGTAGATGTCGTAATAAATACCAAAATACTGCTCCAGTTCATTCTATTTTTATTAGAAATCATGTTCTTTCCACTACTCTCATTTTAGCACTCCGGGACTTTCTATTTTTCAATATCTCTGTATTATTTGGCAAAATTGGCTTTCTAGAAATTATTCTAAAAGGAGGATCTTTTTTACAAACGCATATTGGGATTTCTCTAGGACAAATACAAACTTTTGAATGTTTTATAAAAAATTGCTTTACTATTCGATCTTCAAGAGAATGATATGATATTATCACTACTCTACCATTTCTTTTTAAAAATTTTTTAATGTTTTTTAAAGTTTCTTTTAAAATATTTAATTCATCATTGACTGCTATCCTAATAGATTGAAAAACTCTGGCTAATGTTTTATTAGATTTTTTCTTAGGTATTACTTCTAAAACAGCTTCTTTTAAATCGAGTGTAGTTTTCATTTTATCGTTTTTGACATATTGTTTTATTGATTTAGCTATTTTTGAATAGTTTTTTTCTTCGCCATATAGTTTAACTATTTTTTTTAAATCAATTAGTGAAATCTTGTTTAGCAGTTCAGATGCTGTTGTACTATTTTTTTTATTATATCTCATATCCAAGGGACCAATGTTCTGGAATGAAAAGCCTCTATCTTTTTGATCTAGTTCCATTGATGATAACCCAAGATCTAAAATTATGCCATTAACTTTTTTAATATTTAGTTTTTTTAGTATATCAGGAAAATACAAAAAATTAGCGTGGTGCAGAGAAAATTGAGAACTTCCAAAAACTGAAAAACGTGTGTGTGTGGGTTTTAAGGTTGTCTCATCGGCATCTAAGCCTATTAATAAACCTGATGAGTTCAGTTTTTTTAAAATCTCTTTAGAATGTCCCCCTGCACCAAGTGTGCAATCTAAATAAACACCCTCAGGTTTTATATTTAGATGATTTATCACCTCATTCTTTAATACTGGAATATGAAGAGGTGAGTTCATATTTAAAATTTTATTTCATTTGCTAGATCTTCAAATGATTCATCTACATTATTTAAAGATTGTTTTTCAATTTTATCTAAGTCTGATTTATTCCATATTTCTATTTTGTTAATCATGCCAATTATTAATACTTCTTTACGAATATTACTGTATTCAAGAAGATTTTCTGGTATCTGAATTCTACCTTGGCTATCATATTTTGCAATGGTTGCATATCTTACAATTGAACGAACGAAACTACGATCTTTATTTTTTATGGAGCTAAGAAGTAGTAACTGTTGTTCAACTTTTTGCCATTCTACAATTGGATATAAAATTAGGGAAGGGTCGAATCCTCTCGTAACAACAAAAGTATTATTATTTTTAGGGTCTAAAGCTTTCCTGAATTTTGCAGGTATATTTAACCTACTTTTCTGATCTATACTATATTTATATTCACCTGTAAATGATAAATTCATAATATTATTTAATTTAAACGCACAATAATAAGGGATTATTCCCCACTTTCACCCACTAAGCTATTAATTTAACCCATTTTAAAGCAAGTGTTTTTTGATTTTTTATAAAAAAATAATTAAAAATATGGTATTATAGAAGATTTATGTAATTAATATTGTATNCAGTATGAATTAATCTGAAAATGAGGATGAATAAAAAGCACCAGTAGAATCTATAGATGCTCTAAGCAATGAATTATTGCAATTAATATTATTATCAATCCTAATATTATTAATAATTAATTCAAAATCATTACAATTTAACAAATCAAAAAAGATTGTTTCATTATACTGAATTGATAAGATTGAGTCCTTATCTAAAACTATATTTTTGTCAGTTTGTGTTATTTCTTTTGAAACTGTTCTGAAATGAATTCGTGATTTATTTAAAGCTTTTACCTCCATTTTAAATGGAGATGTGATTGGTAAAATAAAATTATCAATTTCAAGTAGATTTGTTTTATTAAAGGATGATTCAATGAAATCAGGAACNTTAGAATTAGNAGAANNAAANTCTTGCTGGGTAGTGTTAATTTCAAGATTTAAGTTTTCAACTTTTGTATCATCAGTTTGAATTGAAGAACTTAAATGACCTATGAATGTAAAAAAGATATAAATAAATGCTAAAGATATTGTGACCGATAATATCCTTTTAAAATTTATTTTTTTAAAACTATAGTTGGCATTAGGATTGTTTTTTTTAATTTTTTTTGAATGCTCTTTTGTTTTGTCTTTGGATTTGCTCTTTATTGATCCAAAAAAAAACATTTCGTAGTCATCTATAATATTTTTATAATCAAGACCAATATGACCGGAATAAGTTTTTAAAAAGAGCTTAATATATTCTTTGGGTATAACTTTAAAATCACCCTCTTCAATTGCTTTTAAAAACTTTAAATTGATGTTTGTTTTATTTGCAACATCAATAAGATCAATTTTTAGAGATTCTCTATGATCTTTTAATTTTATATAAAAAGGTTTTTCTTTTGTCATATTTATTTGTTGTAATTTACAAAATTACAAAAATTTTATTATATCTAATTTTTTAACTTCTTTAAAAAATTTTGATATTGGTAGTCCAACTACATTGTAAAAGCATCCATCTATTTTATCAACAAAAATTGAACTCATATCTTGAATTCCATAGCTTCCTGCNTTATCATATGGGTTGTAATTAGAAATGTAATAATCAATCTCTCTTTTGGAAAGTTGATAAAATGTAACTTTAGTCTTTTCATAAAATGTTTTTGAAATTTTTTTATTAATACATTGAANAGAAATGCCAGTATAAACTGAATGTGTTTGTCCACTTAACTTATCAAGCATTTGGTGAGCTTCAAATTTATCTTTTGGTTTCCCAAGAATTTCATTATTAATGGTAACAATTGTATCCCCTCCAATAACTAAATCACTTTTNAATTTTTGACTAATTTTTTTTGCTTTCAAAAAGGCGAGTTTTTTGCATAAATCAATTGGTTTTAGATTCTTATTTGATATGGTTGATTCATCAAAATTTGAAGGATATGATCTAAATGGAATATCAATCATTTTTAAAAGATCTTTTCGACGTTGACTTTTGGAAGCTAAAATAATATTCATTTTAATTTTGAAAGTTTATAAGTTCTATCAAAATATTGATCCTGTTCTAAAGAATTTCCTGAAATATGATAAAAATATGTTCCATTAGGTATTTGTTTTGATTGTTTGTCCTTACCATCCCAGTAAAAAGTACTTAGCTCATTTCTTCTTATTTCAATGTTATCTCTATAAAAAATTTCTAATCCATTTAAGGTAAAAATTGATAATGTTATTTTAGCATTATGATTGGANAAAAAAGTAAAGTGGGTGTCATTACTAAAAGGGTTGGGNAAATTNTACACTCTATCAATATTGAAAACAGAAGATTGATTCCTAAATAAACTATATTCTTTTGTTGATAAGTTATTTAAATTGTCCCAAGCTTCAATTTTAAGTTCGATTGGCCAATTCAAATTGTCTTCAATATTAATCAAAAAATAACCAGAATCTGGTTGAATGTAATTAAAGAAATTATTTGCTAAAAAATCATTATTATTAATTGTNTATTTTAATGAATGTCCTAAACCATTTGAAATATTAATTCCAGATGGATCCNTTAAATGAATTTCAATNAAATNATTTTCATTTATNAGACTTGTTTTACNAATNATCACTTCGTTNTTCCAAAGATANATTTCTGGACCTTGNNTATCTTGGNNATTATTAGAATTTNAATTTNANAGAATGAAGTTNTTTTTTGTATCAACAAAAAAGTTNTTAGAATCTTTATTTTCNGCAAAAAANGTGATTTTAATATNGCAAGAATCACATAGACTATAATCTAGAGGGATGAAAAAAGATGCTGGATTAGATTGTATTTGTCCTTGAAAAATTATATCGCCACTGTTGTAATAACCTATTTCATTATATTGATCAGGTCCATTTATAATCATGGAATAATCTAAATTAAAATCTTGATTAAAGTTCAATGAGTTTAAAGTTCCAACATATAAACTTGTATCGATTGAATCATTTAAAATATCAATTTTTTTTGGTAGATTTATTCTTAAAGCCGGATCTCCAAAAAGTTGAAATAAGTAATCATTGATTCCTTGTTTTGACTGGTAAAATAAATCGCCTAACCTAAGCGTTTTTTGATCAGTATTATCAGAATTAATAAAATTTGAAATATTATTAAAAATTCTTGTTAAGTATTGAATATTGGTTTGTTCGAATACTGCTCTGGTTGATGAAATTATGCTTATACTACCATTATTTTTTTTTAGTAATTCTTCTGCTAGACATATATTATTGTCATAATAGCCAAAAGAGCAAGTCCCGACAATCCAAATACCTTGTTTTTCTGCATTTATTAAGTTAATATCTCTATTTAACTCAATAAGATTTTCATGTGCGATAGTAGATTCATTTCCATGGCCAATGTAGTTCAAAATACCAACTCCATTATTTATATTCGTTATAATATCTTGAGTAAGGTCTGGATATCTATACCACCCATCAGATGTAATTGGAGAGTAATCAGTGGAATACAAATCCATTACATTTAAATCATCTTTTATTATCTCATATAGGGAATTTGAATTTATAACGTGAGAAAATTCTTCCAAATTATCAGGATGATTTTCATCATCAGCAAGTAATAATATTTTATCTTTCCAAAGATCTGAGTTTTGTTCTAACAAGTATTTTCTTATTTGGCTGACATAATCACTAGCTTCATTTGCATTTGAAATTGGAATTCTGCCAGTGGGAATTTGGGGTTCAATAATGTATTCGGAATTAGATGTATAGTAATCATCCGTAGGTGCATTGTAATGATAATGCGGAGGGAATATGGTTTCATCGCCAAAAATGAGAATGTATTTCAGGTTGAAATTAATATCTAAATTAATGTAATTAATTAAAAATTCTCTTATTGTAGTAGAATTTACTGAGCCATACAGATTAACTATTGTTTCGGTATCAATAATCTCTACAATGAGCTTATCTTTTTCTTCAACCTCATTTGAATGCAATAACTTTAATGAATTTGCAGCATTAAAAAAAGAATTTGGATATAAAATTAAATATTCAGTGGATGAAACTTGTTGTTGATTCAAATTTGATTCAATTTTGTTTAAAACCTGATTTGGAACATAATTATATGAATCTAATTTTATATCATTCTTATAACTTATTTCTAATTCAAAATTATTAAGATAACTAATATTATTATTTATTTTTTTCCAAGGGAATACATATATACTGACTATAGGAGTACCTCTGATAATGAATGGATCTGATAATTGAATAAAATTTTCGTCCACTTCGAAAGAAGATAAGCTATCAATTTCTTCCCACGATTCATTTATTATTTCCACTTCAATTAAGTTTTTATCTTTACTAATTATTTGATATTCGAAAATATCATATAATGTAGAGTCAATAATAACTTGAGAATTAGCATTTGAATTGTAAAAGTATGAGCTCGTTACATTAATGCTATTTTTACCGCTCACTTTTATATTGAATGAATTTCTGTTTTCTTTTGGATAAAGAATTGAAATTAAAATATATATTAAAATAGTTTTTTTATTCATTTAATTTTCATTCATTGTGATGCTATGCATTAATTTTATAAATTACTAGTCGTATAATAATATTATTTTTAATATTAAAATAAAGGGAATTTAATGATATTTAATATTGATATGATTGAAAAATTTTATTCTCAATTAGAGTATAAAATTGAAAACGTTAAGAGGGTTCTTGATCGACCCCTTACTTTGACTGACAAAATCTTGTATTCGCATCTGAATAGTGATGTTGTTAAAGAGTTTATAAAGGGAAAGGATTATGTAAATTTTAATCCAGATAGGGTAGCAATGCAGGATGCGACTGCTCAAATGGCATTGTTGCAATTTATGATGGCAGGCAAAGATAAGGTAGCAGTTCCATCAACAGTTCACGCTGATCATTTAATTCAGGCAAAAACAGATTCAAAATTAGATTTAAAAAATGCTTTAGATACTAATTCAGAAGTGTATGATTTTTTATCCTCAGTATCAAATAAATATGGTATTGGCTTTTGGAAACCTGGAGCTGGTATAATTCATCAAGTTGTTTTAGAAAATTACGCTTTCCCAGGTGGATTAATGATTGGTACGGATTCTCATACTGTAAATGCAGGGGGATTAGGTATGCTGGCAATCGGTGTTGGTGGGGCTGATGCTGTAGATGTTATGGCTGGTATGGCTTGGGAGTTAAAATATCCAAAAATAATTGGAGTAAATCTAAAGGGAAAACTAAACGGTTGGGCTTCAGCTAAAGATATAATTTTAAAATTAGCTGGTATCTTGACTGTCAAAGGAGGCACTGGCCATGTGATTGAATACTTTGGAGATGGAGCGGAATCTTTATCCTGTACTGGTAAAGGGACTATATGTAATATGGGTGCTGAGGTTGGAGCAACTTGTTCAACATTTGGTTATGATAAATCAATGGAAGATTATTTGATTGCAACAGGAAGAAATGCCGTAGCATCTTTAGCTAAAATCAATTACAAAAATTTAACAGCTGACCCTGAAGTATTCAATGATCCTAAATCATTTTATGATCAATATATTGAGATAAATTTAGATGATTTAGAACCCCATTTAAATGGTCCATTCACACCAGATAAAGCTACACCCATTTCAAAAATGGCAGTTGAAGCTAGAAAAAATAATTGGCCAACTGAAGTTCAAGTTGGTTTAATTGGGTCTTGTACTAATTCATCTTATGAAGATATATCTAGATCTGCCTCTATTGCTGAGCAAGCTTTAGAAAAAAATATCAAAACAAAGTCAAAATTTACTGTTACACCTGGATCTGAACTAGTTCGCTATACAATTGAAAGAGATGGTTATATTGAAACTTTTAATAAAATTGGTGGGAGTGTTTTTGCAAATGCTTGTGGTCCCTGTATAGGTCAATGGGCACGAGATGGTGCGAACAAAGAAGAAAAAAATACTATTGTTCATTCATTTAATAGAAACTTTACTAAAAGAGCAGATGGGAACCCCAATACTCATGCGTTTGTAGGTTCACCCGAACTTGTTACAGCAATTGCTATTGCCGGTGATTTGACTTTTAATCCACTAAAAGATAAATTGAAAAATGATAATGGAGAATATATTATGCTCGATCCTCCTAGTGGATATGATTTGCCTAAACTTGGTTTTGAAGTTAAAGATAATGGCTATCAAGAACCATCTAAGAATGGACATGAAATAGAGATAAAGATTAATTCTAATTCAGAAAGATTGCAGTTACTAGAAAAATTCAGTCCTTGGAATCAAAAAGACTTAATTGGTCTGAAGTTGCTCATTAAAGCAAGCGGGAAATGTACAACTGATCATATTTCGATGGCAGGTCCATGGCTTAAATTTAGAGGACATTTAGAAAATATTTCAAACAATCTATTATTGGGGGCTGTTAATGAGTTTACAGAACAAGCAAATAATGTCAAAAATGCAATAACTAAAGATTATGGGTCTACACCAGAAATTGCAAAGTTTTATAGAAAAAATAATATTGATTCGATTATAGTTGGTGATGAAAATTATGGTGAGGGTTCATCAAGAGAGCATGCTGCAATGGAGCCAAGATATGTAGGTGTAAAAGCCGTAATTGTAAAATCATTTGCAAGAATTCATGAAACAAATTTAAAAAAACAAGGTATTCTTGCGCTTACATTTAATAATAAAAGTGATTATAATCTTATTAAAGAAGATGATACATTTGATATTATAGATTTAAATGATTTTCAGCCAGGTAAACCATTGAAAGTCATTATTAATCACACAAATAATTCCAAGCATGAAATTATTGTAGATCATACATTTAATTTAAATCAAATCGATTGGTTTAAGCATGGAAGTGCGTTGAATCAAATTGCTTCTAAAGAAAATGGATAGAATTGCAATTGTCACAGGTGCATCATCAGGATTAGGAAGCGAAATAGCACTTAAGTTAGCTAAAAAAAGATTCCATTTAGTAATCATAGGAAGAAGTATTAAGGGTTTGAAAAATACTTTTGATAAAATAGATAATATCAATGGAAAATGCACAATAATTCAATTAGATTTATGTCAAGATAATTGCTCCGAAGTAATTAAGAAACATATTGACAAAATTAAAGGGAACGTAGAAGTAATTGTAAATAATGCGGGAATTGGTATTTTTAAAAATGTTGAAATGTTATCAGTAAGAGATTGGCAAAAAATGATATCCTTGAACTTAACTGCTGCTTTTTTATTAACCAAACTCTATGTTCCAGAAATGAAAAAAAATAAAAAAGGAATATTAATATATATTAATTCAGTCGCTGGTAAAAAAGGTTACCCTTTTTCTAGTGGTTATGTTGCCTCAAAATTTGCTTTAAGGGGATTTGCTGAAAGCGTAAGGGAAGAGTTGAGGGCTGAGGGAATCAAAGTAGTATCAATATTTCCTGGTGCTATTGATACGCCTTTATGGGATCAGGTAGATAGTCAATTTGATAGAAAAGAGATGATGACTATTGAGGAAGTCGCGGAAACAATTATGTCTACTGTAGATTTTAAAAATATATCTGTAATTGAAGAATTGGTTATTAGAAGGATTAAAGGGGATTTTTAAATAATTTATTTTGCAAAAATGAGTTAAGTTAAAGTATATTGCTTGGCTAAATATTATTGTGAAGTTGATTTTTGATAAAATATGTTTGACCAGATACAAGAACGATTAAATAGTATTTTTAGAAATCTTTCAAAAAAAGGGAAGATATCTGAAAGTAATATTTCGGATGCCTTAAGAGATGTAAGAAGGGCTATGCTTGAAGCGGATGTGAATTTTAAAGTTGTAAAAAAATTCATTTCCAGTGTACATGAAAAATCAATTGGTCAAAAAGTGTTAAATTCAATTACTCCTAGTCAACAATTTGTAAAAGTTGTTAAAGAAGAATTAATTACGCTTTTAGGAACTGAACCTGACAAAATTAAAATAAAAAAATCGGGAATCACAAAGATTTTGCTTGTTGGGTTGCAGGGCGTTGGTAAGACAACTACTGCAGCTAAACTAGCTTGTTTTTTGAAAAGAGAGCGACAATTGGATAGTGTTTTGGTGGCAGCAGATTGCAAGAGACCGGCTGCTGTTAAACAACTTAAGCTTTTAGCAGAACAAAATAAAATTTCTTTTTTTAGCTCAAATGATGAAAGTGCAATTAATGTAGTTAAGAAAAGTATGGATTATGCTTTCTCGGAATCTAAAAAAGTGGTAATTGTTGATACTGCTGGAAGATTGCAAGAAGATCAAAGTCTAATGTTAGAATTAAAAGAAATTGCGAAGATTGTTGATCCAGACGAAATATTATTTGTAGCGGATGCAATGACTGGGCAAGACGCTGTAAACTCAAGTAAAGTATTTTCTGAAGTCTTGGATTTAACTGGTATAATTTTGACAAAAATGGACGCAGATACAAGGGGTGGAGCTGCAGTTTCAATAAGAGAGATTACAGGAAAAAAAATAAAGTTCGTAGGCAATGGAGAGTCAATCAATAATTTGGAAGTTTTTAATCCTAGTAGTATGGCAAGTAGAATCCTAGGCATGGGCGATATTATAAGCTTTGTTGAAAATGCTAAAAATTTATTTGATTCAGAGCAATCAAAAAATAATCAAAATAAGCTTTTTGATGGTTCATTTAATCTTACTGATTTTGAAAACCAATTAAATCAATTTAATAAAATGGGTTCAATGGACAGCATAATCAAAATGTTACCGATTAAAGGGGTTAAAAAAATAGGTAACATTGAAGAAAAAAAGTTGATTTGGATGAATGCAATATTAAGTTCTATGACATTGTATGAAAAACAAAATCCGTCTTCAATTAACGGTTCAAGAAGAAAAAGGATTGCATTAGGTAGTGGAAGATCAGTTTTTGAAGTAAACCAATTGTTAAAGCAATTTTCTCAGATGAAAACAATGATGAAAAAAATGAAAAATAATAAGGGAATTTTCCCATTTAATTTTAAATAAATAGAAAAGGAAATGATTTGGCTGTTGCAATAAGATTACAAAGACGTGGAAGAAGTAAAAGACCATTTTATAGGATAGTAGCTATCGATTCTAGAAACCAAAGGGATGGTATAGAATTGGAGCGTTTAGGATGGTATAATCCATTGACGACAAATGATAACATCAATATTAAAGAAGAAAGAATAAATTATTGGCTAAATAAAGGTGCTCGCACATCTGATGCTGTGGATGGTCTTTTTAAAAAGATAGGATTTAGTTTAAAAAGAGATCTTCTAAGACAAGGAAAAACTGAATCAGAAATTGATAAAGTTGTTTCTAATTTTCTTAAGCAGCAACAAACCAATAAACTTGAAAAATTAGAATCTAAGAAAAAAACAAAAGACTCTGCAGCAGCACAAGAGGCAGCAGAAGAAGCACCTTCGGTAGCAGAAGAGGCACCTGCGGCATCAGAAGAGGCAGCAGAGGAGGCACCTGTGGCTGCAGAAGAGGCAGTAGAAGAAGCACCTGCGGTAGCAGAAAAGCCAGCAGAAGAAGCACCTTCGGTAGCAGAAGAGGTATCAGAAGAGGCAGCAGAGGAGGTATCAGAAGAGGCAGCAGAGGAGGCATCAGAAGAGGCAGCACAAGAGCCAGCAGAGGAGGCACCTGTGGCAGCAAAAGAGGCAGCAAAAGAGGCAGCAGAGGAGGCACCTGCGGCAGCAGAGGAGGCACCTGCGGCAGCAGAAGAGGCATCAGAAGAGGCAGCAGAGGAGGCACCTTCAGCGGAAGCGTCAGCTGAACATAAATCAGAAAAAAAATAAAATTGATTTAATAAATAGAAGAAACTAATAAACTAGAGGTAGAATAATATGAATGAACTATTAGAAGATATTGTAAAAGCTATTGTAGATAAACCAGATGATGTAAAAGTTACATTGGTTGAGGGAGACAGTACTGAAATATATGAATTAACAGTTGGTGATGGTGATCTTGGTAAAGTAATTGGTAAGAAAGGAAGAAATGTAAGTGCTATTAGAACTCTTCTTTCTGCGGCAACTGCAAAAAAAGGTGGAAAACGTTCAATTCTTGAAATAATTGAGTAAGGAAATTTTTTTTGTTCCTTTAGGTAAATTAGGAAAACCTCACAGGTTTAATGGTGATATAAAGTTTTTACCCTATAATATCGAAACAAAAATATCTCTTCAAAATAAAAGTATTTATCTTGGAGATGATTTAAGAAATATAAAAAAATATTTTGTTGAAGGTTACAATAAAAAACGAAAAATATTAAAAATTGAGGGAGTCAACTCAAGAGAGCTGGCAGTNNCTTTCTCTAAAAAAAAACTTTTTATTGATCGNGANNATTTACCAAAAATTTCANANGACAGCTATTATCTGATAGATTTGATAGGCTGNGACGTTTTTGANAAAAATAATATAAAAGTTGGTATAGTTCAGGATGTNNTAAACTTACCAGCTAATGATGTACTAGTCGTCAAAAAAGANAANAAAGAANTTTTAATTCCTTTAATTGATGACGTTNTTAAGTTTATTGACATAAATAAAAAAATAATAAAAGTTATAATATTGCCTGGATTGATTTAGATGTTAAATGTATATGTATTGACTCCTTTTCCAAATTTGGTTCAAATAATTACTAAAAATAGTATTTTAGGTAGAGCCAAAAAAAAAGGCTTAGTTTCATATAGAATTTATAATTTATTTGATTATTCAAATCCACCCCATAACAGAATTGATGATTATCCTTTTGGTGGTGGTAAAGGTATGATTTTAAAACCTGAACCTATTTTCAGAATTATAAAAGAAATAAAAGCTGTTAATGGTGAAAATGAAAAATATCGAATTATTTTTCCCACACCAGATGGAAAACAGTATAATCAAAAAAAAGCATCTAAATTTTCTAAATGTGATAATATAATTTTTATATGTGGTCATTATAAAGGTATTGATGAAAGAGTTAGATCAATATTGGTTACAGATGAAATTTCAATAGGAGATTTCGTTTTAACTGGCGGTGAGCTACCATCTATGATTATTTTAGATTCAATCATAAGATTGATACCTGGAGTATTAAATAGCTTTGAGTCAGCTAAAAATGATTCTTTTATGGATCAATTATTAGATCATCCCCATTATACAAGACCGGAAAAATATAAAGAATTACAAGTTCCAAATGTTTTATTGTCAGGAAATCATCAAGAAATTGATGAGTGGAGAAAAAATAAGCGTGAGGAAAAAACAAAAAATATTCGTCCAGATTTATGGAAAAAATATATAAAAAAATAAAATTAGAATATGGAGATTTATAATGAATAATATTACTAATTCAATTACTGATGATTTGAGAAAAGATTTACCCAATTTTAAATCAGGTGATACAGTAGAAGTAGATGTAAAAGTTGTTGAAGGAGACAAGTCACGTATCCAAACATTCAAAGGAGTGGTAATCGCCATATCAGCTGGACATGGATTAGATAAAACTTTTACAGTTAGAAAAATTTCAAATGGTGTTGGAGTTGAAAGAATATTTCCTTTCCATTCTCCTAATATTGATGAGATCAAATTAGTCAAAGAGGGAAAAGTTAGAAGGGCAAAACTGTATTATCTTAGAGATTTAAAAGGAAAAGCAGCTAGAATTAAAGAGAAAAATTAGTATTTGTTTATAGAAATCAAAAAGCTCCCGTATTTTATATTGGAGCTTTTTTTTTAAAAAAATTATTTTAACATAATAGGAATAGTTATGGATTATAAAAAAAGATGTGAATTTTTAGAACAGAGAATTAAAAGATTAAACGCTATTGGGCTCGCTCTATCAACCGAGGAGGATACTAATAAAATATTTGAAATGATCTTAGAAGAAGCAAGGCATATAACCAATGCTGATGGTCGAACTCTTTATATGATAGATAATGAAAATAATTTGAAATTTGAAATTATGAGAAATGATTCTATGAAAACTATAATGGGTGGAACCTCAGGTGTAAATATTCCATTCCCCCCAATTAAATTAAAGAATGATGATGGAACTGAAAATCATTCAAATGTGTGTGCTCATGTAGCATTGTCCGGAGAAATTAAAAATATTGATGATGCGTATGAAGAAGAGGGTTTTGATTTTAGTGGGACTATAGCATTTGACAAAAATTTTGGTTACAGGTCAAAATCATTTTTAAATGTCCCTATTAAAAATCATGAAGATGAAATTATTGGTGTAATGCAACTTATTAATGCCACTGATAAAATTTCAGGTAAAACCATTCCTTTTAGTCAAGATATGCAAAAGCAAATTATATCTCTAGCTTCTCAAGGAGCAGTTGCAATAACCAATAAAAGATTGGTTAAGGAGTTAAAACAACTTTTTGAAGCATTCATTAAACTTATCGCTACTGCAATAGATAAAAAATCTGAATATACAGGTGGTCATTGTGAAAGAGTACCAGAAATAACAATGATGTTGGCTGATGCTGTTGAAAAAACAAAAGTTGGAAAATATAAAGATTTTTCTATGACGGAAGATGAAAGATATGAATTGTATATAGCTGGGTGGTTACACGATTGTGGAAAAGTAGCAACCCCTGTACACGTTGTAGATAAAGCTACCAAATTAGAAACTATATATGATAGAATAGAAAATGTTCAAACACGTTTTGAAGTTTTAAAAAGAGATTTTGAAATTGAGTATTTAAAAGAAAAAATTAAATTGATTGAAAATGGAGATTTTAAATTAATAAATGATTTGAAAATTAAATTTCAAGAAAATTTAGACCAACTTGACGATGATTTACAATTTGTTGAAAAATCCAATAAAGGTGGAGAGTTCATGGAACAAAGTGCACAAGAAAGAATTAAAAATATAGGAAAATATAAATGGAATTTTAAGGGAAAAAATCAACCATTTTTGTCAGATTTAGAAATAAGAAATTTAAACATTCCTAAAGGTACGTTACTTCCAGAAGAGCGAGAGATAATAAATGACCACATTGTTATAACAATTGATATGTTAGAAAAATTACCATATCCAAAAAAATTAAGAAATGTTCCAGAATTTGCAGGGGGTCACCATGAAACACTTGATGGTAAAGGTTATCCAAAGGGACTTACTGGAGATCAAATGTCAGTTCAAGCAAAAATGATGGCTATAGCAGATATATATGAAGCTTTAACAGCATCTGACAGACCTTATAATGATCCAAAAAAATTATCTCATGCAATGAGAATTATGGGATATATGAAAAATGATTATCATATTGATGAAGAACTTTTTGAAATTTTTGTTAAAGAAGGCGTTTATAAAAAATATGCAGATAAATATTTGAGTAATTTTCAACTTGACGAGGTTGATGAAAAATCAGTTTTAGCAAAGTAATGAATAAATTATTAAAAATGACAGAGTCTGAACTTAAAGATTATATTTTTAATGTACAAAATGTTGTTAAACAAAAATTAGATTCAGGTATAGATATCGATGACTTTCTTGATGAAACGACAATTTTTGATGATTTTGAAAACATCATTCCTGATGAAGAATTTCCTATTTTTGTTATTGCTATATTAAATAATTATAAATCTGATGTTATAATTGATAAGCTTGTGAATTCAATTCTTTCAATAAAAAAATAAGTTTACATGTCAAAAATAAAAGAAAATAATGTTAAAATTAAAAAGGCGTTAAAAAATTTACCTTCAGTAGATGATACTATCAATAAAATTAATCCTAGTCAATATGATTTACCATTTGATTTAATAAAAAATATCATAAAGAGTGTTATTAAAAGTCAAAGAATTAAAATTCTTGATAATAATATACCAAAAAATTTAAACGTTTATATTATTAATAAAATTATTGAAAAAATTGAACAAATATTAGATTTGTCAATTAAGCCACTAATAAACGGAACAGGTATAGTTTTACATACAGGTTTTGGGAGGTCTCCAATATCTAATGATATAGTATCAAATGCTACGGAAATATTAACATCATATTCCTCATTGGAATATAATGTAAGAGAAAGCAAGAGAGGTGAAAGATTACTTTTTAGTAAAATTTTATTAAATGCTTTACTAGAATCAGAAGATTCGCTAGTAGTAAATAATTGTGCAGCTGCAGTTTTTATTTCATTAAATACCATAGCATTTGGTAAAGATGTAGTAATAAGTAGAGGTCAGCAGGTTGAAATCGGAGGATCTTTTAGAATACCAGAAGTAATTAAAAAATCAGGTTGTAATATGGTTGAAGTGGGAACAACAAATAAAACACATTTAAGAGATTACAAAGATGCAATTAATGATAAAACTGGTGCGATTTTAATTGTTCACCCGAGCAATTATAAGGTTATTGGCTTTACTAAAGATGTTGAAATTACAGATTTGGTTAAATTAGCAAAAGAGAAAAACATTCCATTAATTTTAGATTTAGGAAGTGGAATGATTGTTGATAATAAAGATCAATATATATCAAATGAGCCAGTAATTAGAAACTATTTTAAATTAGGTGTAGATTTAGTAATGTTTAGTTCAGATAAATTATTAGGTGGACCTCAAGCTGGTATAATAGCTGGGAATAAAAAATTAGTACTTAATATTCACAAAAATCCATTATACAGATCTCTTCGATGTAATAAATTTATTTTAACTTTGCTTGAACAAACTTTATGTTTGTATAAAAATGAAATTCAAGTATATGATCGAAACTTGTGTTTAAAATTATTAAATCAAAGTATTGAAGATTTAAGAAAAAAAGGTAGTAAAATCTTATCTCAAGTCAATAATAAAATTATTAATTTACACAGTATTGAATTAGTAAGTTCCAAAGTTGAAGTTGGAAGTGGTTCTTTACCAACAGAAAAGAAAGACAGCGTAGCTATTCAATTTAAAAGTAAAGTATTCACTGCTTCAAAAATTTCAGATAAATTAAGGAATTTATCAAAACCCATTGTTGGATATATTAAAAATGATATTTTTTATATTGATCTCAAAGCAATATTTGAATGTGATTTATCATATATTTCAAACGCCATAAGCAAAACATTAAAATGAGTCAAGTTATTATTGGTTTAGCTGGTCATATTGATCATGGTAAAACATCATTGATAAAAGCTTTAACTGGTGTTAATACTGATAGTACTAAAGAGGAAATTGATAGAGGTATGACTATTGATATTGGTTTTGCTTTTTTAAATGATAATATTACTTTAATAGATGTCCCAGGTCATGAAAAGTTTTTAAGAAATATGATTACAGGTGTTGCAAACATTGATTTAGCTTTAGTTGTAATTGCAGCTGATGACAGTGTTATGCCACAAACACGTGAACATATTGAAATTTTAAACCTTTTAGGAGTTAAAAGAGGTTGTATTGTTGTAAATAAAATTGATTCAGTTGAAAATGAATGGCTTGAATTAGTCCATTTAGAAATAAATGACTTAATTAAGGATACATTTTTAGAAAATTCATCAATTATAAATGTATCAGCTACAACAAACAAAAATATAAGTTATCTAAAAGATCATTTAATTAATTCCTCAAAATCATTGCCACCTAAAACTGATTCAGGGTTATTTAGAATGCCTGTTGATAGAGTATTTATGAAAAAAGGTTTTGGAACAGTCGTAACCGGGGCAGTTTTATCAGGAGAGCTTTCAGTTGGACAAGAAATTGAAATTTTACCCCAAAAGATAAAATCTAAAGTAAGAAGTATTCAATCACATGATAAAAATATTGATAAGGTTAAATTAGGCGATAGAGCAGCTATTAATCTTCAAGGGGTTGAAAAAAGTATAATATGTAGAGGAAGTCAAATTGTAAAAACGAATTCGTTTATAAAAACAAAACAAATTGCTGCAGTTATTAGTTTATTAGAAATTGACAAAATAGTTTTAAAACATAATCAACGTATCAGAATTAATGTAGGAACTCAAGAAGTAATTGGAAGAATTTTATTTATTAATACTAAATATATTTCTAATAAAAGAAAACATATATCATTAATAAAATTAGAAACTTATGTAACGGCAACAATGCATGACAGATTTATAATAAGAACTTTTTCTCCAATAATAACTATTGGTGGAGGTTATGTCGTTGATAATCAATTGGAGGGCAGATGGAAAAAAATTTCTGATTATTTAAATGATCTTTATAATGATAAAAATGGGATTCAATATCAAAAAATAATAGAAAAATATGAAACAAACCCAATATCAATTGAAAAATCAATCTTAAAGTTTGGTATTTCATCTAAATTACTAATGGAAAAATTTGTTGATACCAAAAAAATTTGTTTAATTGACTATAAAAATAACAAATGGTTAGTAACCAGTAATCAACTTTTAAAAATTAAAAAAATAATAAGTTCATTTTTAAAAGATTTTCATCAAAATAATCCACATTCAAGAGGAGTTTCTAAAGAAGAGATTAGACAAGTTCTTAAAAGTAATGAAGGTTTTACTGATTACATTTTAAATGAAATGCTACAATCTAAAGATATTTTGAAAGATAAAAGTTTTTGGTTTTTAAAAGATCATAAGATTGAAATTTCAGGCGAGTTAAAATCAAAAACTAATTTTTTAATTAAATTTTTGGAAGAAAGAAAGTTTGTTTCAGTTTCTTCTAAGGAATTATTAGAAATTTTGAAGGTTGATTTCAAGAAGTTTAAAATACTGTTAGATATTTTAATAAATACAAACAAAATAATTAAAATTGATGAGGATATTATTATTACACGCTCTTATTATGAAGAAATTATTTTTAGTATTAAAGATTTTTTCAACAAAAATAGTGTTATGTCTGTTACCGATTTTAAAAATATAATAGGTTTTTCAAGAAAATACGCTGTTCCACTTTTGGAATTTTTAGATAAAAATAAAATTACCTATAGAATTGATAATAATAGAAAGTTGAGTAAAATAGATAATGATTCAAAATAAAGGCACAACTCCAGTAATGAGACAATTTTGGGATATTAAACGAAAATATCCAAATAATATAATATTATTTAGGATGGGTGATTTTTATGAAACTTTTGATGAGGATGCTTTGTTATCATCTTCTATTTTGGGTATTACTTTAACAAAAAGAGCGAATGGTGCTGCATCAAAAGTTCCTCTGGCAGGTTTTCCTTTTCATTCATTAGAACAATACATTCATAAATTAACTAAGGCTGGACATAGTGTTGCTATATGTGAACAAGTTGAAGACCCTAAAACAACTAAAGGAATTGTTAAGAGAGAAGTAGTTGAAATTATCACACCTGGTACTAGCATATCAGATAAATTTTTGAGTAAAAGTGAAAATAATTTCATTCTAAGTATTATGTTAGAAAAAAATGAAAATGGCATTGCTATTTTAGATATATCTACTGGTGAGTTTACAACAGGGTGTATCAAAGATGATGAAATATTAAATACCATATTAAATCATGAACCTAAAGAAATTTTAGTATCAGATTCTCAAAAAAGTCAATTACAAGAGATATTAAAAAGTAATAATTATTTTATATCTACATCTCAGAATTGGATATGGCAAAAAAACTTTGCTTACGATGAACTAAAAAATATTTTTAAAGTTAGTTCTTTAAAAGGCTTTGGAATTGAAGATAATATTAATGGTATTAGTGCATCTGGAGCATTAATTTATTATTTAAAAAATAAATTACTTAAAAAAATTGATCATATTTCTTCAATTAAATGTTTAAATAATAATGATAAAATGATCATTGATCCCTCAACTGTAAGAAATTTGGAAATTTTTAATTCATTAAATCACAATAAAAAAGAAGGTACATTAGTTAAAATATTAGATAAAACTATTACATCTGCAGGTAGTCGTTTATTAAAAAAGAGGATAAGAAAACCTTTGATTGATTACAAAAAAATAAATGACAGATTAGATTTAGTAGAATCTTTTATGAATAATGAATTAATAAAAAATGAAGTAATGTTAAATTTAAAGTCGGTTTCTGATATTGAACGAATAATATCCAGAATAGCTGCACTTAAGTCAAATCCCAGAGATATCAAGCAATTATCTATATCATTGGAAAAAATTGAGAAAATAAAAGAAATATTTGAAAAGAGTGAGAAAACTTTCAATAAAATATCCAAAAAAATTAAAAACTTAAAAAGTATCATTTATGAAATAAATCATAAGATAATTAATGATCCACCTNTATCAACTTTAAAAGGAAGATATATAAATGAGGGAGTATCAAAAAAATTAGATAAATTCAGACAACTAGCAGATAATGGTGCAAATTGGTTAGTTAATTATCAAGAAGAGCAAAAAAAAGTAACTGGTATTAATAGTTTGAAAATTGGNTTTAATAAGGTTTTTGGATATTATATTGACATTACAAGGATCCATAAAGATAAAGTTCCAGAAAATTATATTAGAAAGCAAACACTAACTAGTTCTGAAAGATATTTTACAGAGGACTTAAAATTATATGAAGAAAAGATACTTTCTTCAGAAAAAATGATGATNGAGATTGAAAACCAAATTTTTAGCTCCTTGTGTAATGAAATACTAAAAAATTCAAAAATAATTTTTCATAATTCTAANATTATATCTCAGNTTGATGTAGGTTTATGTGGTTCTATTCTGGCAGTAAAAAATAGATATACCCGACCAAAATTATTAAAAAAACCTGTTATAAATTTAATTAATTCAAGACATCCGGTTATTGAACAATTATTGAATGAAGATGAAGAATTTGTTTGTAATGACATCTTTTTGTCACAAAGGAAAAAACAAATTGCTATTATTACAGGCCCAAATATGTCTGGAAAAAGTACTTTTTTAAGACAGATTGCTTTAATTGTCTTAATGGCTCAAACAGGTTTTTATGTTCCATCAGAATCAGCAGAAATAGGAATTGTTGATAAACTTTTTACTAGAGTTGGTGCAAGTGATAATTTAGTTGCAGGCGAATCTACATTTATGGTTGAAATGAATGAAACTGCTAATATTTTAAATAATGCAACAAAAAATAGTTTAGTTATTTTAGATGAAATTGGTAGAGGAACATCAACTTACGATGGACTTTCTATTGCCTGTTCAGTTACTGAATTTTTACATAATGATAATGGTATATCTCCAATGACATTATTTGCAACTCACTATCATGAATTAGTCGAATTAGCTGAAAAATTAAAAAAAGCTTTTAATTTGACTGTTAATGTAAANGAGATTGAAGATCAAATTATTTTTTTAAGAAAAATAATTGATGGNGGAGCAGACAAAAGCTATGGTATTCAAGTCGCAGATATGGCTGGACTACCTAAACAAGTTATANACAGAGCTAATGTTATACTAAATTCNTTATTAGTAAAAGATAAAAATATATTACTTGATAATATTGAGAGTGATAATAAACAAATTAATATCTTAGATGAAAAAAAACATAAAATCATTGAAAAGATTAAAAAAATTAATATTAATGAGCTNACACCAATTCAAGCTTTGTCAAAATTAAATAAAATTATAGAAGATTTAAATTAAAATGTTTATTGTTCATTTTATCTTATTTGTTTCATTTATTTTTTCNTCAAATTTTGTTTATANTAGTGCAGAAATTTTTTCANTTAATCCTGATGCTCAAACTGGTGCCTATGGAGGAAACAACCCTACACTTTTAGCAACAAATGGTCAAATTTTTAATAATCCAGCACTGGGAAATATTAAGTCAAAAGATTATATTTCATTTACTAGTCGAAATCATTTTTCAGGTTTGGCAAAAGATTACATTTTTTCAACAGTAATAAAACAAAGTTTTATAAAATCTTTATCTCTTGGCTTTTTGTATAGAGAAGTAGATGACATTCCAGACACTAGAAATGCATTTTATTTTGATGGGAATATACCTGTTCCAATTGATTATGAATTAATAAAATTCTCAAAGCATTGGGAATTAGGAAGTATTATCTCGCTCTCTCATACCATTAATAATAATAAAATTGGAATGAATTTAAAATCTTTACTATATTCTTTATTTAACCAAAAAGCTTATGGTTTTTCATTAGATATTGGATCAATTTATAATATAAGTGATGATATTCTTACTGGTTTTATTTTTAAAAATGTACCTTTTTTAAAAATTAATTGGTCTACAGGTCATAGTGAAATAATGATTCCAACCTTTCAAATTGGAATACATTATNTAAAGACTAATTTTGATTTTGTTATGGGTTTTAAAACGGATTTATCTTTTGCTAATGGAATAAATGATTATAACTCAGTTTTAAATTTTGGTTTTAAGAAAAAAATTAACGATCGATTTAATTTTTTGGCTGGATATAATACAAGTTTATCTTACTCATTAGGTGCAGAAATAAAATATCGATCTTTTTTAATTAATTATGCTTATATTAACAGTCCTAAAAAAATACCATTTAAATCTTCTCATGAATTGACTTTTGGTATAGAAATTGATAAATTAAATTATTTAGGTAAGTATATAAAACCTTGAGGTAATATAGAACATGATTTTGAGTATGACAGGTTTCGGTAAGGGAGATTATGGAAACGAAGATATTAACGTTTCAACATCTGTTTCATCATTAAATAGTAGATTTTTTGATTGTAAAATTAAGATGCCATCAATTGCAAAAATTTATGAAGAAAATATATTAAATAGAGTACGTCAACATAGTAAACGAGGTAGGATAAACATAAATATTGAAATTGATTTTAATGTTAATATTTCTGAAGAATTAGAAATAAATGAAGATAAATTAACTCAGTATATAAAAATTTTTAAAAAAATTGAAAAGAAACATAAGATTAAAAATAATTTATCTTTAGATCAAATGATGAATTTACCGAACCTTTTCACTCCTAAAAAAATTGATTTTGATGAAAAAGTTGAACATTTTTTATTTAATAGCGTAAAAATTGCATTGGAAGATTTATATAAAATGCGCAAAATAGAGGGTGCGAATTTAGCTTTAGATTTTAAAAAACGAACTGATCTGATATCTAAACATATTGAAGAAATACGTTTAGAAGTAAAATGCAGCTCAAATTCAGATTTTAAAAAATACAAAGAAAAACTTTTATCTATGTTTGAAGATATAAATATTAATGAAGATAGACTTTATCAAGAACTTGCTATTTTGATTGAAAAGAAAGATATAACTGAAGAAATAATTCGGATGAAAAGTCATTTAAATTTATTTAATGAATTTTTAGAAGACGATCACGATTCCGGTAAAAAAATGAATTTCTTGCATCAAGAAATGTTGAGAGAAGTAAATACAATAGGTTCAAAAACTGATAATATTAAAATAAGTCACATGATTATAAAAATTAAAGAAGAATTAGAAAAAATAAANGAACAGGTACAAAATATATTATGAAAAAAGGTAAGTTAGTTATACTTACAGCTCCTTCGGGAACTGGTAAAACAAGTATTTGCAGAGAATTGCTTAAAAGAAATAAGGATTGGAATTTTTCAGTTTCAGTTACAACACGACCNGAAAGAAANGGTGAAGTTGATGGAAAAGATTACATTTTCATGGATTCAGATAAATTTGAACATCATGTTAAATTCGGAGAATTTATTGAGTGGGAGTGGGTTCATGGTTATAAGTATGGAACATTATTTTCTACAATAGATAATGCTTTAGATGACAATAAAGTTTTAATATTAGATATTGATGTAAAAGGTGGTCAAAGTATATATGAAGAATATGAAGATGATTGTATAACTTTTTTTGTAGAACCACCTGGAGATAATCTTGCAGAAAAACTTGAGATATTAGAGGAAAGATTGAATAACAGAGGAAATGAAAATAGTACTTTAATAAAACGAAGACTTCAAAGAGTTTCAAAAGAATTAGAACAAAAAGAAAAGTTTGAACATCATATTATTAATGAGAATTTGAAAGAAGCAACAAATCAAATTGAATCAATTATTAAGGAGAAAATAAAATGAAATTAGGAACNTTACCACTTAGTGATTTATTAGAAGTTTCAGATGACATTTACAAGAGTACCGTTATTGCAGCACAAAGGGCAAGACAAATCGTCCAAAAAAGATATGATGAAAAAGCCTCTGAATTGGAATTATTTGATGAGGAATATACTCCTGCAATGTTAACTGAGGTTGATAATTATACAGAAAAAATAAAACCAATAACAAAATCTGTAAATGAATTTATGAATAAAGAGTTGAGTTGGGAAGATGGTGACAATCAATAAATTTTTAATAGTTTAAAATGCTAAATAATGATCAGACATCTATTCGAATACCTCCACAATCATCTAATGCAGAGGCAGCAGTAATTGGATGTATGTTAATTGATCCTAAATCGATTCCAAAGGCATTTCAAATATTAAATATTAATAGTTTCTATAATTCTTCTAATTCATTAATTTTTAAAATTATGTTAGAACTTTTTGATGAAAATAAGACTATTGACACAATTAGTGTTATATCTGAACTTGAAAAGAAAGGAAAATTAGAAACAATAGGAGGAGCATATTACATTACAGGATTATCAAGCGAAGCACCTACTTCTGAAAATATAGAATATTATGCAAATTTAGTTCAAGAAAAATATATTTTAAGAAAAATTATTGAAACTAGTAGAGATTTATCCACTAATGCATATGATTCCAAAGAAGACGTATCAAGTATACTAGATAAAGCAGAAAAAACTATTTTTGAATTATCTCAGAATTCTCAAAGAGGCCACTTTCAGTCCATTGAACCATTACTACATAATGTTATGGATAAACTGGGAACCAGTAAGTCAGAAGGAGTCTCGGGTATAGCTACTGGTTACTATGAACTTGATAAATATTTATCAGGATTTCAAAATTCAGATTTCATTGTTATTGCAGGACGACCTTCAATGGGAAAAACTGCTTTAGCATTAAGTTTAGCTAGAAACATATCGATAGATTATGGACATTCTGTTGGTATGTTTAGTCTTGAGATGTCAAATATTCAATTGGTTGAACGTTTGATTACAGCAGAAGCTAAAGTTAATTCACATCAAGTAAGAAGCGGTAAATTACCTAAAAATGATTGGAAAAAACTATCTGCAGCAGCTGGTCCATTGTCAGAAGCAAAATTGTTTATTGATGATACTCCTGGTCTTAACATAATGGAAATTCGAGCAAAAGCAAGAAGATTAAAGTTGGAAAANGATATTGATATATTAATTATTGATTATATGCAGTTNATAACTGGTTTTGATAAATCCGAAAGTAGGCAACAAGAAATTTCGATGATTTCTCGATCTTTAAAAGCACTAGCCAAAGAATTGGACATACCAGTAATTGCATTATCACAGTTATCAAGGGCTCCNGAAACAAGAACAAATCATAGNCCAATAATGTCAGATCTTNGAGAAAGTGGGGCAATTGAACAAGATGCTGATATNGTCTTATTTGTTTATAGAAAATTCGTATATTCAAGATCAGAAGATGATAAAGGTGTTGGAGAGATAATTATTTCAAAACATAGAAATGGCCCTACAGGATCTATNGAGGTGGCATTTATTGATTCCTATGCTAGATTTGAAAATTTAACTCAGTATGATGAAGAATTCATTGATGAATTGCCTATCTAATTTTGTTATTGCGTAATATTAAAAGTATTTTCCCTTCAAATAGAAGTTTTTCTAAGAATTTCAAAAAACTCATCGATAATAGAATTGAAACAAATAGTTTATTGGAAAACGAAGTTCAAGCTATATGGAAAGCTTACTATATTTCAGAAAAAGCTCACAGTCAACAACGCAGAAGATCAGGAGAACCATATTTTAATCATTGTATTGAAGTAGCAAGTAATCTTGTAAAATGGGATATGAGTTCTGATGTAATAATTGCTGGATTATTACATGATTCAATTGAAGACACAGAATTAACAAAAGAAAATGTTATNAATGAATTTGGTAATGATATATTTAATTTAGTAGATGGAGTAACTAAGTTATCTGATATTAAATTTAATAGTAGGCAACAAAAACAGGCTGAAAATTTTATGAAAATGTTTTTAAGTGTTGCTTCAGANATAAGAGTAATAATAATTAAATTTTCAGATAGATTACATAACATGCAAACTATTAATTATTTACCATTAATTAAACAAAGAAGAATCGCAGTTGAAACAAGAGATGTTTATGCCCCATTAGCACATAGATTGGGAATGTGGAATTTAAAAGCAGAATTAGAGGACTTGGTGCTTAAAACTCTTGAGCCTAAAGTTTTCAATAGAATNTCAAGAGAATTATCTTCAACAAANAAACAAATGCAAAAATANATTGATGAATTTAGTTTGCCAATTGATATAGAGTTAAAAAACAATAATATATCATATGAAATTAAAGGAAGGTCGAAGCATAAAAATTCAATTTACAATAAAATGAATAAGAAAAATTTAAGTTTTTCTGAAATATTTGATCTATTAGCAATAAGAATTATTGTTACCAAATTAGAGGAATGTTATGCAACNTTAGGAATTATACATCAAATATATACTCCAATACATGAAAGGTTTAAAGATTTTATAGCTACTCCAAANATAAATGGTTATCAGTCAATTCATACAACGGTTTTTGGAAAAAATGGAAGAATGTTTGAAGTGCAAATTAGAACACATGATATGGATAAAACAGCAGAAGAAGGGGTAGCTGCTCATTTTGCATATAAAGAAAANGTAAATAATAATGATAGAGACAGTATAAATAAACATGTTTCTTGGCTTAGGGATTTAGTCTCAAGTTTACAAAACGAAGAAAATAATCCTAAAGAATTTTTAGATTTATTAAAAATTGACCTATACGAAGACGAAATTTTTGTTTTTTCGCCAAAGGGTGATTTATTTCAATTAAAATCTGAATCAACACCAATTGATTTTGCTTTTCATGTTCATTCTCAAGTTGGTTTTAATTGCATTACTGCCAAAGTTAATGGAAAAATAGTACCTTTGAACAGTTCTTTGAAAAGTGGAGATCATGTAGAAATTTTAACTTCTAATAATCAGACGCCAAGTATGTCTTGGTTAAAGTATGTTAAAACTGCTAAAGCAAAAAATCATATTAAAAGATGGATAAAGAGACAACAAGAAATTGAAAGTGTAAAACTTGGAAGGGAAATTTTAGATAAAGCTTTAAAAAAGATAAAAAAAACAAAGTTAATTACAAAAATTTCAGAAAATCCTAAAGATTTAGGCTTCTCGGATATTAAATTGATATACACGGCCTTATCAAGTGGAAAAATTACCGTA
Source organism: Fidelibacterota bacterium (assembly GCA_002703375.1). Lineage (GTDB taxonomy): Bacteria > Fidelibacterota > Marinisomatia > SCGC-AAA003-L08. The sequence goes on from NZTO01000013.1 coordinate 84,511, forward strand.
TCTGAGATTATCTCTAAATATCTTGATTCAGATTTAGATCTTGATAATTTAGATGATGAATCTTTAACATCAAAATTTATTAGAAAAGCTAGAAGAATTGCAAAAGGGGTTGTAATTGATGGTATAGAAAATACAATGATTTCATTTGGTAAGTGTTGTAATCCAATACCAGGAGATCCTATTGTAGGATATATTACCAGAGGCAGAGGTGTTACTGTTCATCGCGGTAATTGTACTAACATTCCTTCATCATCTGATTTAGACAGAATGTTAAATGTAGAATGGAATGTTGGTAATAAAGAATCTTTTATGGTTAGATTGAAAATTTTAGGTCAAGATAGAAAGCATTTTTTGAAAGACATAACTGAATCAATATCTGGTCTAAATATAAATTTGGTAAGTGTCGATATTAAAGCAAAGGAAGGATTAGCAACTGGACTATTTATACTGCAAATTAGAGATACTAGACAATTAAATAGAATTCAAAATAAAATAAAGATTATTAATGGTATCATTGATATTCAAAGGATGTAAAATTGAAAAAAGTGATAGGAATAGATTATGGTGATCAAAGAATAGGTATTGCAATATCTGATCCCCTTCAAATTATAGCATCACCTTTAAAAGTTATTAATTGTATAGGAGAACAACAAATTTTTAATGAAATTAAGAATATAACTGATTCCTATAATATTGATACTATAGCAGTTGGATTACCTTTAACATTAAAAGGTACCCATTCAAAACAAACTGAAAAAACAATAAAATTTATTGAAAATCTCAAGAAAAATATAAATGTTAGTATTAAAACTGTTGATGAGAGAATGACATCAAAAGAAGCAGAAAAAATTTTAATTCAAAAGGGTGTTAAAACAGGTCATAATAAATCTCAAATCGATCTTACTGCTGCAGTTATAATTTTACAAGAATATTTAGATTCAAAGTAAAATTATGAAATTCATATTTTTTTCAGGATTATTAACAGGAATATCACAACAGCCTTTAAGCTTAGGTTTTTTAAGCTGGTGTTCTTTGTATCCTATTTTTTACTATTTAGAAGATAAAATAAATTATAAATACTTTTTTAAAGCAGGTATAGTCTGGGGTGTTACATACCATATTACAACCATTTTTTGGTTAAGTATGAATATTGGAACAGGCAAATTTTTAGCATTTTTAACAATGCTTTTATCTGTACTGGTACTATCATTAAACNCAATAGTTATTTTTACATCAATTTATTTTTTTAAAAGAAAGTATGTTAATAATTATCTGTTATTTTTNCCTATAATTTGGGTTGTAGTTGAGTATATTAAATCTTTTGGTGTATTGGGTTTTCCTTGGGTTTCGTTAGCAAATTCACAAACTGATTATTTAATATTAATTCAAAATGCTGAAATTTTAGGTATATATGGAATTACTTTTTGGATTGTATTCGTTAATGTTATTTTTTATAGACTAATTAGTTCTTTAGAAATTGATGGTATAAAAAATAATATTAATTTTTATATATTAATTATAATTATAATTTTACCTTGGTTAACAGGTTTCCAACTTTATAATAAAAATAATTATCAATCAGATAAGATATCTGTAAAGTTAATACAACCAAATATTTCTCTTAAACAAAAATGGACAGGTAATCCTGTAGAAAATTTAAACAAAATTATAACAATGTCCATTGATTCATCTGATAAAAATATTGATTTAATTATTTGGCCAGAATCAGCATTGCCAGCATATTTTTTAAATCATAGCTCTAATCAATTAAATAAAATTCGTCGTATGTTGGGATCCAATACAAAGCTAGTATCTGGTACAACCAATTTTGATAGAAAAAATAATAAAGTATATAATTCTGTTGTTTACTTAGATAAAAAAAATGAATTTCAATTCTATAATAAAATTCAATTAGTTCCTATGGCAGAATATGTTCCATGGTCAAATGTATTTTCTTTTTTAAAAGATTTAAATTTGGGACAAGCAAATTTCTCTAAAGGTCAAGATGTGAATATTTTTAACTATGGTAGATATAAATTTGGTTCTGTAGTTTGTTATGAATCAACTTTCCCTTGGTTATTCAATGAATTTGTAAGAAATGGATCTGAGTTTATGATTATAGTTACTAATGATGGATGGTATGAAACTGCACCTGAACCACAACAGCATGCTAAACAATCAATTTTTAGAGCCATAGAGAATAGAAAGCCTATTATTAGATGTGCTAATACTGGAATTTCAATGATTATAGATAGTAATGGAAACATTCAGCATAAATTAGATTTAAACAAAGAAGGAATTATTAATGCTTCAATAATTCCCAACAAAAACATTACATTTTATAATAAATTTGGAGATTATTTGATTCAACTTATGGGTTTTGTTTTATTACTTTCTTTAATAATTAGAAAAACAAAAATTGAAAAATAAATTTAAAATAACTTTTTATATTATATTATTATCTAATACTCTCTTTGGACAAAACTACGAAAGAGATTTCTCCCCAATTTATAAATCAATCATATTGCCTGGGTGGGGAGAACTTGATTTAAAAAATGATAAAAGATCAAAGCAATTTTTAATACAAGAAGCATCTATTTGGATTACTTTCTTTGGATTAAAATATATATCGAATACATATGAATCATCATACAAAGCATTTGCAGCTCTTCATGCGTCAACAGATCTTGAAAATAAACCGTTTCAATACAGAGTAGATATTGGAGATTATAATACCTACGATGAATTTATTGATTCTAAAAGAAGAAATAGACAAACTGATTTAATTTGGCCTGAGAATTTGGGATATGAATGGCAATGGGATTCAGAATCAAATAGAAAAGAGTA
>NZTO01000014.1 GCA_002703375.1 Fidelibacterota bacterium
TAAAAACAAAGATTTATACTTAGATGCAAATACTACCCTTAGTGAATTGTCNAACAATTATCAAGATATTGATTCAATNAAATTTAAGTTTTATAAAAATGAATCAAAATATCAAATTGAATCTTTTTACTTGCATTCAAATTTTAATGATTCTCTATATATTNATAACNTGATATACAAAAATGATAATTATTTTCANGTTAATGAAATAATAGGAAATTTTTTTGGTCCAAGTATTAATATTCCTTCTCTATATTTAAATAAAGAAAATAATTATTATAATTTTAGTGAAACGCCNATTCAGATAAACAACGGTACATTAAAAATAAATGGTAAAATTAATAGAATTAATAATTATGATTTATCTTTTATTTTAAGTGATATAAATTTAGTTGATCTTAACAAAATTTTTAACAATGGTCAACGTATTGATGGATTAATAAATGGAAAAATTCATATTGTCAACAAAACAACTAATCCCTTTTTCTTATCAAATTTTACNGTTGAAAAAGGATCATTTGATGACTTTGTTTTTGATGAAATTCAAGGTAATTTTGCTTATAGAAACAAAAAACTTTTTGTTTCAAAATTAAANTATAAGTCAAATGATAGCAATCTGTTTTTAGAAGGATGGTTAAGTATGAATAATTTGTTTTCTGATATGAATTTAATAGATGAAAATGATTCATTAAATTTCAATATTAATACTGATAGTTTTGAACTAGATAAGCTTAATAATTATATCCCTATAAATAATAATTTAGGTGGTTTTTTGGATTCAAATGGNAGTGTTAAAGGTATNATGAAAGATTTAGANATTTATATGGATACAGAAGTAAATGGTTTTATTTTTGATAAATTGAGAGCTGATAAAATAAAAGGTGATTTCATATATGAAAATTCACAATTATANTTAAAAGCTTTTAATTTTTTAAATGAAAACGAAAGATATACAGTTTCAGGATCTTTCCCTATAAATATAAACTTTATAAATATGGATAAGAATCTTTCAGAATTACCATTAAATATTTTAATCACAGGTAAATCAAACAATTTCAATTTGCTGACATCTAATATTGACAATGTTGAATATTTAAATGGAGATATATCAATACAATTATCAATTGGAGGTAACTATAAGCGTCCAATTAGAAATGGTCAATTGATTATCAGGAATGGAACTCTTAGTTTGTTAAACATCAATAATACATTTAATGATATAAATGGAATTGGTATTTTATCAAATAATAAATTGGTAATAGAAAATCTATCAGCAAAAACAAANATAAATAATAATAAGAAATCTTTTTTCGAAAATGCCAGAAACAATTTGAAAAACATTTTTAATAGAAAAAATAATATAGAATCCTCATTATTAAACTTATATGGCAGTATTNATTTGAATTCATTTTTCAAACCAGATTATTCAATTATATTAAAGGGAAAAAATATTTTTATCGAAGATACAAAAGAAAATTTTATTGGAAGAGGTGATATTGACCTTGCAATAANAGGTAAAGATACAGTGGTTGTTAACGGTCAATTCATTCCTGATCCTAATAATTTCAAAATAATATCAGAATTTAATAGTCAAGATAGAGGCGATTTAAAAATAAATGATAAAATTGTTTATAAGTATAACTTAGACTTGCCATTACAAAATGGTATTAAAATTGAAAACTCACTAATGGACCTTTATATGGACGGATATTTAAACTTATCATCATTTAATAATGAACCGTTAAAGTATTCAGGAGAACTAAATATTATTGAAGGTTCATTTTTTTATAACGGAAATGAATTTACTAACATTGAAGGAAATATATACTTAGAGCCAACAAATTTTAATCCAGAATTAAATATATATGGAAGTACAAATATTGCTGGAGAAGAAATAGATGTTGCCTTTGTTGGTCCTTTGGATAATCCAAGTTTATCTTTAGAGTCNTACAATAACTTTTCTCAAAGTGATATTATTGAATTGTTGTTATTCAGAGATAATAAAGAAACTAAATTAACACCAAACGATCAAATTGAGAATTTTATTTCAAATTATTTTGAAAATGAATTAGAGAGAAATATATCAAAATACACCTTTCTTAATAAATTTCAATTTAATTCAAGTGGTTCCTTATTATCTGGAATTGAGGATAAAGATTTGGATTTATATGTTGGTGCTAACATATCCACAAAACTTTTTATGAATTATAAAAGAGATATTTTTTCCAATCAAAATGANGCTGAATATGAAATTGGATATAGNATGAACAGAAATATGTCTATTGTTGCTAAAATAGATGAAAATAAACTTTTAAACCTTAACTACAGAATAAGATATCATTATAAGTGATGATGCGATATATAATTTATCTTTTATTTATTAATTTTATTTTTTCTGAAACTAGGTATATTAATTCTGTTACTATTAAAGGAAATTCTTCTGTTGATAAAAATGAAATATTGAAGATCATAAATACCAAAAATCCCAAAATTTTTTTTAAAGATATTTTTAATAGTAGAAAATTATATTTGGACAAACTAAATATTAAAAATTACTACAGATCACTAGGTTATTTAGAAGCTATTATTGATTATGAAATTAATGAAATTAGTAATAATCAAATCAATATAATTTTTAACATTGAAGAAGGTAACCAATATTTTCTTTCAAAGATTGAATTATATGGCAACAACTTATTTTCGTACGAACAATTGATGAAAATATTCAATCTTGACAATGGAGATATATTTAATCCTATACAATTAAATAATTCATTGAAAGAGATAAAGAATAACTACTTAAATAATGGGAAAGCTAATATTCAAATTGTTGATGAAATTATTAAAGAAAAGAATGGTATACTGGTTCGTATTAACATATCTGAAGGTAATACATATACTATTGGTAGCTTGGATGTTTCCTCAAATGAAAAAATTAATAAAAACCATGTTCTTAGAGAGTTGCTTTTTTCTAGTGGTGATGAATATAATTCAGATTTAATTATTAAAAGTCAAAGAAGAATNTATACTTCAAACGTCTTTTCATCAGTTGAATTTAATCAGTCAATTAATAAAAATGATAAAAAAGTTAATATAAATATCAATGTTAGAAAAGGAGATTCTGGAAACGTTACAGGATTATTTGGTTTTGCTCAAACACCATCTGCTCTAGGAGTTGATTCTTCACCGATAACAATAATTCAGGGTGGTGGTAAATGGAATATTTCAAAGATATATAAAACTGGTTTAAAAATGGGCTTTGATACAAACGTAGGAATTAGACTTGATAAAAATATTTCTTTATCTTCAATGAATTTTGAATTTTCTTTTTTTTCTCCTTGGATTTATAAAATCAGATTACCTCTAAATCTTAAATATTATTTTGAAGAAGCTAGAGAACAGGGTTTTCTAAGACGACAGGGTTTTAGAACTTCCTTTTTATATAAAAAAGGTCAAAAATATAATCTTAATGGAACTATTAACATCGAAAATAATAAAACATCAATGAATGATAATTCAGATCAAGAAAGAAGTATTCAATTATCGTATATGTATTTTACTATTAAAAATTTTTTAAACCCTAAAAATGGTAGATACATGTCTAGTAAATTTGATTTAAGAGGTACATTTCTTGGAGGATCAAGGAATTATTTCAAAGTAGAAAATGAATATAGGCAATTTTTTCCATTATATTATGGTTTGGGAACATTTGCTTTAAGAGCAAAAATTGGATATCTTTATGATTTCTCAACTAAATCGCAAGATATAAGTAATTTACCCATTTATGATAGATTATATTTAGGAGGCAGCACATCCTTAAGAGCTTGGGGAGAGGGTGAACTTGATAATTTTGGTGGCTATTTAAAACAATTATTAAATTTAGAAGTTAGATTACCGTTATTTTGGGTTGTAGGAGCGAATTTGTTTTTTGATGCAGGTAAATTAATAAATGAAAATACTGAAAAAAATAATGAATTTAATTGGAATATCGGATACGGCTTAACAGGCATGTCCCCAATTGGACCAGTAAGGATAGATTTTGCTTTTAAATACGGTTCTGGTAAACCCTATGTTACAAATGCATTACTTTTTATATTTTAGGAGATAACATGATAAAACTTTTTCATATAATTTTATTATTATTATTAGTCACTTGTAATGATAACTATAATAATACATACAAAAACATTAAAAAACTCAGAATTAACAAAGACCATACAAATGCTATTATAGAACTAAAAAAATTACTAGATACTAATTTAAATGAATATCAAAAAGATGAATCATATTTTACAATTGCTGAGATTTATCTAAATGATATCAAAGACTTTAACAAATCTATTGAGTATTTTTCAATGGTTAGCGAAAACTCAGAATTTTATCCAAAATCTATATTTATGATTGGTTATGTATACTCTAATAATTTAAATGAATTTACAAAAGCTGCTAAGTATTACAATGCATTTAAGAATAAATTTAACAAACATGAATTATACACGTCAGTTTTATATGAACTAGAATTACTTGATAAGAACAAAAGTATTATTGACTCACTGAATAATATTGCTTACAAAAGGAAAAAAAATAAATGAAAAAAAATGAAAGTATCGATGAAAGAATAATTGAACATTCAAAGGTTTTTAATGAATTAAAGCTAAATCTTAAAAGAATAATTGTTGGTCAAGAAAATTTAATTGATAAAATATTCATAGCTCTTCTTTGCAACGGACATGTATTGATTGAAGGTGTACCAGGATTAGCTAAAACTCTTACTATAAAATCACTTGCAAAATTATTAGATAGTAATTATCAAAGAATACAGTTTACTCCAGACTTATTACCAGCTGACTTAATAGGTACATTGATTTATAATATTAAAGAATCAAAGTTTGAAGTTAAGAAAGGTCCAATTTTTTCAAACATTATTTTAGCAGATGAAATCAATAGATCTCCAGCCAAAGTTCAAAGTTCACTTCTTGAAGCAATGCAAGAAAGGCAAGTCACAATTGGTAATGAAACATATAACATGGATTCACCTTTTTTGGTTATGGCTACACAAAATCCCATTGAACAAGAAGGAACTTACCCATTACCTGAAGCTCAAGTTGACAGGTTCATGTTTAAAATAATAGTTGATTATCCAAATGAGGCTGAGGAGTTAGAAATTTTAAAAAGATTTACAAATGGCAAAGAAAATCTATTCTCTGAAAAAGTTATAAAAATAAAAGATATAATGAAATCACAGAAAATAATTAATGATATTTATATAGCGGAAAATATTGAAAAATATATTGTTAAAATTATTGCATCAACAAGGAAACCTGAAGATTATGGAATCAAGGATATTTCTTCTTTAATTTCTTTTGGTGCATCCCCTAGAGCAACAATATATCTAACTTATGCTTCTAAAGCGCGTGCTTTTTTTGAAAATAGATCATACGTTACCCCTCAGGATATTCGATATGTTATTAACGATATATTAAGGCATAGATTAATATTATCCTATGAAGCAGAGGCTGAAGAAATTAGTCCTCAAGACATTATTAATAGAATAATCGAAAGTATTCCAACACCGTAGTTTTATGATTTCAAAAGAATTAATAAAAAAAATTAAATACATTGAAATCAAAACAAAAATGCTTGTGAACAATATGTTTGGAGGAGAATATCACTCTGCATTTAAAGGTGCTGGAATGGAATTTAATGAAGTTAGAGAATATCTCCCTGGAGATGATATTAGATCAATTGACTGGAACGTAACTGCAAAATATCAAAAACCTTATCTAAAAATTTTCGAAGAGGAACGTGAGTTAAATGTATTATTGGCCATTGATATCAGTGGGTCCAGTTACTATGGTTCAAATTACAAACTTAAAAAGGATACTATTATAGAAATCGCTTCTATATTATCATTAAGTGCATCTCAAAATAATGACAAAGTTGGGATTTTATTATTTTCAAACGAAATTGAACTTTTTATTCCTCCTAATAAAGGTAGAGTTCATATTCTAAGGATTATAAGAGAACTATTAATTTTTAAACCTATTAATAGAAAAACAAGTATCAGAAATGCATCTGAATATTTAACTAAAATATTAAAGAGAAAAACTGTTATATTTTTTATGTCAGATTTTTTTGATAAAGATTTTGAAAAATCTATTGACATCTTAAACAAAAAACATGATTTAATATGTTTAAAAGTTAATGATAATTTTGAGTATCATTTAAAGAAAACAGGTTTATTAAAATTCATTGATAATGAAACAAACAAAACTTCTTATGTTGACTTAATAAATGATGAGAAACTTATAATTGATAATGCAAATTATTTTAATAAATATTGCGATAGAAAAAATATAGATTTAGTTCAAATTAATAATAATGATGAGTATATTAAGTCTTTAGTTAAATTTTTTAGAAAAAGATCAAAATAATTTTGCTAATAGTAATTTTTATACTTTCAACTTTTATTTTCGCTAGCGAATCTTCATTTTACAATACATTTATTCTTTCTAAAAAAAATATGATAGGTATGCCATTAAAAATATTTACAACAATAGAATGTAATGATTCATTAAAACTATTTGATATCAATATAACTTCAAAGAATGATTATGATTTAGATACAATTTTTATTAATAAAGATACTATTATACAAGAAATAACAGTATGGAATGATCACGGAATTTATATTAGTCCTCATATGACTGTTTATTTGTCAAACAATGATATATTAGTAGATTCAATTATTGTTACTGGTATAGAATTCCTAGTCGATTCAACTAATCTTATATTAAATGATATCAAAGATAATAAAGGACTTAGGAATATAGATAATAAATCATATATAGCATATGCAATGTATATAATTATTATAATTTTAGTTCTGATTTATGTCAATTTTATTAAAAATAAAGATATAAAACATAAAAACAAATATACGAAAAAAAAATTATATCAATATAAAGATGCAATATATGATATAGAAAAATTAGATTTATCAAATTCTAATTCTGATATTATAAAAAATTATTTAAATTTAAGTGTTATTTTAAGAAAATATTTAAGTACAAGGTTTTTTATAAATACTGAAAAAATGACAAGCAAAGAAATTTTTCTTTTCTTTGAAAAAAATATTCACGATAAAAAAATTATTAAAAAATTAAAAACACTTTTCAATGAAATTGATATCATTAAATATTCCAATGATACTAGAAATATCATTGATAAACAGGAAATAGTAGTTCTCTTGAATCAAATTAAAAATTATAAAAATATATAGGGAGTTCAATGGCATCAACATCAGATTTTCGTAATGGATTAATTATTAACCATAAAAATAACTTATGGAAAATTATTGAGTTTCTTCATGTTAAGCCAGGAAAAGGTGGAGCATTTGTAAGAACAAAACTCAAAAATATCAAAACTGGTCAAGTTGTTGATGAAACATTTCGAGCTGGAGAAAAAATAGAAACAGTACGAATTGAAGCAAGAGAATTTAATTATTCTTATAATGATGGTCAATTTTATTATTTTATGGATAATGAAACATATGATCAAATTTCACTTAACAGTGAACAACTAGATGATATAAAGGATTTTCTAATTGAAAATACAAAAACAACGATTGCGTTCAATGGGGACGAACCTATAGAAGTTAGAATTCCTCAACATATGAATTTAAAAGTTAAACAAACAGACCCTGGTTTTAAGGGTGATACCGCACAAGGAGGAACTAAACCAGCTACTTTGGAAACCGATTTAGTAATTCAGGTTCCCTTATTTATCGAAGAAGGAGATGTCCTAAGAATTGACACTAAAGACAAACGATATATTGAACGAGTAAAATAGAATGCGACTAAAAAATAAAATATCCTCGTTAATTGAAATTTTAAAAGAAACTGATATAGATGAAATTGAGGTATCATCTTTATGGGGTGCACAAAAAATTAGGGTATCTAATAAGAAAGTTTATCAAGTTGAAAATAAGCTTAATACATCTATAAGGGAAGAATCAGTTAATGAGCATTCACAAGAAATAAAAATTGAAAAAAATGAAATTTCTGCTGAAGATACACCAATAATTAATGAATCTTCTTTGTCAGTAAAAGCACCATTAGTAGGAACTTTTTACAGTTCGCCAAGCCCTGAGTCACCTCCATTCATTAAGATTGGGGATAAGATAAAAAAAGGCCAAACTATTTGTATAATTGAAGCTATGAAGATTTTTAATGAGATTGAATCTGAATATGAAGGTACAGTTTCAGAAATACTAATCGAAAATGGTACGCCCGTAGAGTTTGATCAAGATCTAATAAAGCTTAAATAACAATAATGTATAACAAAATTTTAATCGCTAACAGGGGTGAGATTGCTTTAAGAATTATTAGAGCTTGTAAAGAATTAGAAATTAAAACTGTTGCCGTTTATTCAAAAGCAGATGAATTATCACTACATGTACGTTTTGCTGATGAAGCAATTTGTATTGGACCATATGATAGCAAAAAAAGTTACTTAAGTATACCAGCTGTTATATCAGCAGCTGAATTAACTAATTGTGATGCAATACATCCAGGTTATGGTTTTTTATCAGAAAATGCTGAATTTTCTTCTATATGTAAAGAACATAATATCGCTTTTATTGGTCCAGATCCAATTACAATAAATTCAATGGGAAATAAAGCAGAAGCTAAAATTACTATGAAAAATGCAGGTGTTCCTATTATTCCAGGAGTTGATGGAATACTCAAAACAATTGATGAAGCAAGAGAATACGCAAATACAATTGGATACCCCGTTTTATTAAAAGCTAGTTCAGGAGGTGGGGGTAAAGGAATGAGATTAGTAGAAAAAGAAAGTGATATTGAACATGCTTTTCTTACTGCCCAATCAGAAGCAGAAACCTCTTTTAATAATGGTGATTTATACATAGAAAAATTTATTGATAAACCTAGACATATTGAAATACAAATATTGGCCGATCAATTTGGTAATGTATCTGCTTTAGGAGAAAGAGAGTGCTCAATACAAAGAAGGCATCAAAAGATTATTGAAGAATCTCCTTCTTCAGCTGTAAGTTTTGAATTGAGAGATAAACTATGTACTTCTGCAGTTAAGGCAGCAAAAGCTGTTAATTACATTGGAGCTGGTACACTAGAATTTTTACTTGATTCTAATGGAGATTTCTATTTTATGGAAATGAATACAAGAATTCAAGTTGAACACCCTGTAACAGAAATGGTCATTGGTGCAGATTTAATAAAATTACAAATTCTTTGCCATGCAGGGTTACCCTTACCTAATTGGATATTAAAACCTAAATTGCGTGGTCACTCGATAGAATGTAGAATAAATGCTGAAGATCCAGATAAAAATTTTATGCCCTCGCCTGGCAAAATAACAAGTTTACATATGCCAGGAGGTAATGGTGTAAGAGTGGATACACATGTTTACTCTGGTTATAGTATTCCTCCATACTATGACTCTATGATTGCAAAATTTATAGTTCATGCTCCTACAAGAAAAGAAGCAATAAATAGAATGTTGATGGCATTAGATGAGTGTGTTCTTGAGGGAATAAAAACAATAATACCATATCATAAAAAAATTTTAAATGATAAAAACTTTATTAGTGGTAATTTTGACACAGGTTTTCTAAACAAATTTGAATATAAGGAAGAAAGATAGTATGAACACTCCAGATAATCTAAAATATACAAAAGAACATGAGTGGTGTAAAATAGATGATAACATTGCAGTTGTTGGAATAACAGATTTTGCTCAAGGCGAGTTAGGAGATATTGTATTTGTAGAATTTCCAAACTTAAATGATGAAATAAAACAAAATGATACAGTCGGCACAATTGAGGCTGTAAAGACAGTAGCAGATCTATATTCCCCTTTATCGGGTACAATCATAGAAATAAATGAATCTTTAGAAAGTGAGCCAAACTTGATTAATGATTCTCCATATGATAATGGTTGGATTTTCAAGATTAAAATAAATAGTAAAGATGAATTAAATAATTTGTTAGATTCTAATTCATATAAAAAAATTATTTGATATGACATTTATACCTAATTCAGAAAAAACAATTAAGCAAATGCTTCAATCTATTAATAAAGCAGGTTTCGATGATTTATTTGACTTTATTCCTAGTGATTTGAAATTCAAAGATGAACTTAATATTGGAAATCCATTATCAGAATTTGAAATTGTCGAGCATATAAAAATAATGAATGCAAAGAATATTTCTAGTGATAAAATTATTTTTACTGGAAAAGGCATTTATGATCATTTTGTACCAGCGGTAGTTGATTTTTTATCATCAAGATCTGAATTTTATACGGCTTATACTCCTTACCAACCAGAAGTTAGTCAAGGTACTTTACAATGTCTATATGAATATCAAACTATGATATGTGAGCTATCAAAAATGGATATTTCCAATGCATCAATTTATGACGGGGCCTCATCTCTATTTGAAGCGTGTATTATGGCGAACAGCTACAATAAAAAGAATACTATATTATTATCTGATACTATTTATGATAATTATATAGACGTGGTAAAAACTCTTGAATCAAATTTGAATTTAAATATTAAAATATTGTCTTCAAAAAACGGACAAACAGATTTGTCTAATATTAAAAGTTTAGACGATATTTCTTCTATTGTTATACAATCCCCAAATAAATATGGCATTTTAGAATCTTGGCAAAAAACTAGTGATAGAATTGGAGATACAAATACAGTTTTAATAGCGATATCTAATCCAATAGCTTTGAATCAAATAAAAGCTCCAGGTGATACAGGTGCTGATATATTTATAGCAGATGGTCAATGTTTAGGAAATTATATGAATTACGGAGGACCAACTTTAGGTATAATGTCAGCTAAATCAAAATTTTTAAGAAAAATACCTGGCAGAGTAATAGGAAGAACAGTGGATAAAACTGGAAAAGAAGGTTTTGTGCTTACTCTTCAAACAAGAGAACAACACATTAGAAGAGAGAATGCAACATCGAACATATGTACAAATCAAAATTTATTAGCAATTAGAGCGTTAATTTATATGGCTGCATTGGGTAAAAATGGATTAAAAAAAATTAACACTTTATGTATAAACAAAACTCAGTATTTAATAGAAAAAATTGATAACCTTAATAATTATTCTGTACCGTTTAAAAAAAATATTATTAATGAGTTTATAGTTGAGACTCCTTTTGATGTAGATAAAATGATTTTAGATGCAGTAAAAGATAATCTGTTTTTACAAAAATCCAAATACGATAATAAAAACTATTTACATATTGCAGTAACTGAAAAAAGAACCAAAACTGATTTGGATAAGTTGATAAGTTTTTTATCAAAATACGATGGATAACATTTATAACAAAATAATTAATACACAAAAAAAAAGAGGTGGTGCCAGTTTTGCGTTAGTAGATCCTGACTTAAAAAATGACATAAATTTAATAGATCAACTAAAAGTAATTAATGATTCAGATTTTGATTTTTTACTGATTGGAGGAAGTTTAATTATTGACAATAATTATAGTAAACGTATTGATTTAATTAAATCTATATCAAAAATACCATTAATATTATTTCCTGGATCAGCGTACCAAATCACTAATAAAGTAGATGCTATGCTATATATATCTTTATTAAGCGGTAATAATCCACAGTATTTAATAGGAGAACACATTCAATCTGCTGGAATAATACATAATATGAATCTTGAAACAATACCCACAGGATATATATTGGTTGATGGAGGTTCATATTCATCTGTTGCTGCAATCAGCAAAACATTGCCGTTACCAAATAATAAATTTGACATAATTGCTGCACACGCTTTGGCTGGACAATATTTAGGTATGAAACTTATTTATTTAGAAGCTGGAAGTGGTTCAGCTGTATCTATTGATCCGAAATTAATATCATTTCTTAAAACAAAATTAAATATACCAATAATTATTGGTGGAGGGATTAAGGACAAAACACAAGTATCAAAATTAGTAGAATCGGGAGCTAAATTATTTGTTATAGGTACTGCTATTGAAACAAAAGATAATCAAAAAAAACTTATAGAAATAAATCAGGTAATTCATGGAAAAAGTTAAACAAATAAATGATAATAAATTAGATAATTACGCAAAAAAATATCTTATTCACCTACAATTTGAAAGAAGACTTTCAAAAAATACGATAGAATCATATTGGAGCGATTTAAAAAGATATATCAACTATTTAAATGATATTTTTAATATAAACAATCCAAAAAAAATTAGGATTAAACATATAAAGGAATTTGCAAATTTACTTAATACAATTCCCATTATTAAGTCTGGAAATTCTGGAGTATCATCTAATACATTACATAGATCGTTTTCATCTATTCGAGGTTTTCATAAATATTTACTCAATGAAAAATTTACAGATAATGATCCAACTTTATATTTAGAGTCTCCTAGCACTGATAGAAAATTACCTATTATTTTATCAGTTGAAGAAATTGATAATATAATATCTTCAGTTAGTCCAGAAAGTAAAACCTGTTTAAGGGATAAAGCTTTAGTTAGTATTATGTATGCTACTGGATTGAGAGTGAGTGAAGTAGTTGATTTGAAATTAACAAACATTAATTGGGATGAAAACATTTTAAGAATTATAGGCAAAGGTAACAAAGAAAGAATAGTACCAATTGGTAATAGATCATACCAATTATTAAAAAAATATGTTGATTTGGATAGACCAAGACTTGCTAGAAAATCAAATAGTGAAAGTTATCTTTTCCTTAATAATCGTGGACGACCAACAACCAGAATGACTGTATGGAATATCTTGAGCAAGCATATTAAAGCTGCAGGTATAAATAAACGCGTAAGTCCTCATACATTAAGACATAGTTTTGCCACTCATTTAATTGAAGGTGGTGCAAATCTTAGAGCAGTTCAAGAAATGCTTGGTCATGCTGACATATCTACTACTCAAATATATACTCATCTTGACTCTTCTTATTTAAAAGAAGTACACAAACAGTTTCATCCTAGGTCCTAATGCTTACAAGAGGGATACCAATTGAACAAATAATAATACTTATACCAGTATTATTGTTTTCCTTATGTTTTCATGAATTTTCTCATGCATATGCTGCTTTTAAGCTTGGTGATAATACTTCAGAAAGATTAGGTCGATTAAATCTATCTCCGTTAAGTCATTTAGATCCNTGGGGAACTTTAATGCTTTTATTTGTTGGTTTTGGGTGGGCTAAACCAGTNCCTGTAAATCCTTNTAACTTGAAAAATCCAAAGAAAGATTTAATGATCATAGCAGCTGCAGGCCCATTATCAAATCTTTTTTTAGCATTTATTGCAAGTATGATACTTAGATTTATTAATCATAGTATCATACAATCTAATAATGAAGTCTTCTTTATATTTATATTTATTAATATTACTCTTGCAATATTTAATTTAATACCGATTAGACCTTTAGATGGTTCTCAAATTTTATCAGGTTTTTTACCTCAAAATAATAACATTGTTAAAACTATAGAGCATTATGGTCCTAATATACTAATTGGCTTAATAATTTTTGGAATAGTAACAAATATTCCAATAATTTTTACAATAATGTCTCCTTTCATTAACTTTTTTATATATCTATTCCTAGGTATACATGTTTAAAATAGATAAAAAGAGAAGTAAATCATCAACAATTAACATAATTAGAAATATTGTATTGTTGTTTTTAATTACTATAATATTATTTTACACTAAAAGTATAGGTATGTAATGAAACAAATAATTGAATGTGTACCAAACATAAGTGAAGGAAGGAACCAATCTATAATTAATAATATTGTTTCGTCTTCAAATAATATTGAAAATGCAAAGATTGTTGATGTTGATTCAGGATATGATACAAATAGAACTGTCATCACTATAGTAGGTAAACCAGAAGCAGTGCTTAAATGCGCATATAATATTATAAATAAATCTTTAGAATTAATCAATTTAAACAAACATACTGGTACACATGCTAGGATGGGAGCTACTGATGTATGCCCTATAATACCCATAGAAAATATATCAATGGATGAATGCATTGAATTATCTAAAAAGCTTGCTAAGGATGTTGCAGAAAAATTAAATCTACCTGTATATCTTTATGAAAAATCAGCTTTATCTAAAGAAAGAATTAATCTTGCTAATATTAGAAAAGGTGAATTTGAATTAATGCATGCAAAGATTAAAGAAAAAAAATGGAAACCTGATTATGGGAAAGCTTCAATACATCCTACGGGCGGTGTTATTGCAATTGGTGCGAGAAATTTTCTTGTGGCTTATAATATAAATTTAAATACAATGGATAAAAAAATTGCATCAGATATTGCATTAGATATTAGAGAAGCTGGGCGTGCAAAAAGAGATGAAAATGGAAAAATTATTCGTGATAAAAACGGTAAAATGGTTAAAGTTCCTGGAACTCTAAAAGAAACTAAGGCTGTTGGTTGGTTTTTAGATGAACATAAAATATCGCAAGTTTCAATGAATTTAGTTAATATCGAAGTTACATCTATACATATGGCTTTTGAAGAAGTAAGAGAGCAAGCAAGAAAAAGAGGGGTCAGAGTTACAGGTAGTGAAATTGTAGGATTGGTTCCAAAAGATGCAATAATTAAAGCTGGCAATTTTTATTTAAATAAACAAAAACGGACAAAAGGTATCCCTGAAGATGATATAATAAAAGTAGCAATAATGTCTCTAGGCTTAAATGATATATCAAATTTTGATATGGAAGAAAAAATTATTGAAAGATTGATTTACAAAAATAAAGAATTACTTTCAAATATGAAAATAAATCATTTTATAGATTTACTATCTTCAAATTCTCCGGCTCCTGGTGGCGGAAGTGTTGCAGCATTAGTTGGTTCAATATCATCAGCATTAAATTCTATGGTTGCATCTCTAACTGTCCATAATAAAAAGTATATTTCTGTAAGTGATCAAATGGAAGAATTAGGAATTAAATCACAATTACTTAAAGATAAATTAAAAAAACTAATTGATGAAGATACAGATTCATTCGATAAAATAATGGATGCATTTAGATTACCCAAAAAAACAAAAGAAGAAATTTCTTTTAGAGAGCAAAAAATACAACAAGCTACAATAGGTGCAACTGAAGTACCTTACAAAACATCATTAATAATAATTGATGTTATAGAAATTTCAATTTCTGTTATGAAATTTGGAAACAAAAATTCTTTTTCTGATGGTGCTGTTGCTGCAGAATTAGGAATAGCTTCTGTAAAGAGTGCAATTATGAACGTTAAAATAAATCTCAATGATATTAAAGATAAAAAATATATTAATTTGATGAACGAAAAAATATCTTCATTAAATGAAAAATTACAAAGTTTAACTACCAAAATTTCTGCACTCATAAATCAATCTTTATGAATAATATCATTAATGTTTTACCCTCAAAGCTTGTAGATCAGATTGCTGCCGGTGAAGTAATAGAAAGACCAGCTTCTGTAGTTAAGGAATTAGTCGAAAATTCTATTGATGCACAGGCTAATGAAATAAAAATAATAGTTGAAGATGGTGGTAAAACTTTAATACAAATAATAGATAATGGAATCGGAATGTCTAGAGATGATATCATTTTATCATTTAAAAGACATGCTACTAGCAAGCTAAAAGAACATTCAGACCTTGAGTCTATAAACTCAATGGGTTTTAGGGGTGAAGCTTTACCAAGTATAGCATCAGTTTCACAAGTAGATATATTATCAAGAACTAAAAATGAAACTTCTGGCTATCGATACACAATCATTGGGGGNACAGAAAAAAAAATAGAATCAATTTCAACATTTATTGGAACATCAATTACCATAAAAAATTTATTCTTCAATACTCCTGCAAGAAAAAAATTTTTAAAAACATCGAATTCTGAATACAGGCAAATAACCCAGATANTAAGAGTATTTTTATTATCTCATCCAAACATATCATTCAAATTTATACATAATAATAAGACTTTATATGATTTGCGATCAAANGAATTAAAAAATAGATTATTAAATATATATGGTCAATCGATCGATAATTCTTTAATAAAAGTTAATTTTAAAAATGATTATTTAAAAATCAATGGTTTTATTGGTAATTTAAATTTGGTCAGAAAAAGACCATCTAATCAATTTCTTTATCTAAATAAAAGATACATAAAAGATCGTTTATTAGCATCAGCTATTAACAAAGGATATGTAAATTTACTNGAAAGAGGAGAATTTCCTTTCTACGTGTTATATATTAATATAAATCCGAAACACGTTGATTTTAATGTTCATCCAACTAAAAAAGAAGTTCGTTTTGAAAATGAATGGAAAGTATATGAATTGCTTAAAGAAACTGTAGCAAATCATTTATCAAATATTAATGAAACATTGCCAAATTTTTCTAAAGCTCATCCTATTTCGTCAGGACCATCATTTTTTAAAAATGATCAATTCAAAAGTAATACGACACAAGAATTTTACAATTTTGATTCAAAACCAGTAAATATAAATGAAATATTAAATGAGAACGAAATTACAGATGACAAAGTTAAAAGAAATTTTGATACCATGTTTGAAAAAACTCAAAATGAACTTTTTAACATAAACGGAGACATATGGCAAGTNGCAAATAAATACCTTATTACCGAAGTCTCTGATGGTTTAATTATTATCGACCAACATGTAGCTCATGAAAGAATTTTGTTTGAAGAGGCTCTTGTTGCTTTAGAAGGAGANGGTTTAACATCACANACTGTTTTATTTCCTGAAACGATACAATTTCAACCTGATGAATATAATTCTTTTTTGAATATTTTAAAGCATTTTGAAAANATAGGATTTAAAATTAGAGATTTTGGNAAAAATACAATTATNGTAGANGGATTACCATCAAGTATTCCTTTAGGTAATGAAAGTAATTTGCTAAAAAATATACTAGATGAATATATGAAATACAAAGATAATGATACATCTTTCATTCATAANATTGCAGCNTCCTATGCTTGTAAAGGTGCAATAAAAGCTGGAGATGCTTTAAATCAAGAAGAAATGCTTTCATTAATTAATAAATTATTTTCAACAAACAATCCCTATTATTGTCCACATGGGAGACCAATAATAGTTCGTATGTCAGAGCATGAATTAGATAAAAGATTTGAAAGGAAGTAAAAAATGAATTCTTTTAAAAAATATATAGTAACTGGCCTTCTAGCCATATTGCCTGCAGCATTCACTTGGATTATAATAGTTTATTTATACAATATATTCACCAGTCCTGGTTCTTATGTAGTTTCAATTGTTTATAATTTTTTATATGGAAATCAATTTGAAATAAATGATTATTTAATAAACTTNCTCAGTTTTTTATTTACATTATTTTTNATATATATATTTGGTTTTGTTACTAATAGNTTTATTGGTAAATCAATAATGTCATTATTTGATAGATTAGTTTTAAAAATTCCTGTAGCAAAAACTATATATAAAACTATTAAACAACTTACTAATTCAATAGCTGATACACAAGCTAATGCCTTTGAAAAAGTTGTATCAATTGAATATCCAAAAAAAGGAATATGGACAATTGCAATGGTAACTGGTCAATCTATTGATAAAAATAACATTGAATACTATCATCTCTTTTTACCAACAACACCTAACCCAACCTCAGGATTTATGCTCATAGTTAAGAAAAGTGATGTCATTGAATCAAAAATGAATGTTGAAGAAGGTTTGAAAACTATTATTTCTGGCGGTATGGTAGCCCCAGAAATTAATGATTTATAAAATGTCAATAATAAAATCAAATATAAAATTAGGTAATAAATTCTTTAAATATAGAACTTACATACCGTTTTTATTTATTGTACCTCTCTTAATAATATCTTACATAACGCCTCAACTTTTTTTTACAACGGATAATAATTGGTTATTGTTATGTTTTTTTGTCACTTGTATTGGACAATGTATAAGAATGTTTACTCTTGGGTACACTCCAAAAGGTACATCAGGTAGAAACACTGGCAGACAACTTGCAAATTCACTAAATACAAAAGGTATATATTCTACTGTCAGACATCCACTATATCTTGGTAATTATTTAATATGGCTTGGATTATTATTGTTTTTTTACAATATTCATGCGACTATATACATAACTTTTTGTTTTTATTTTTATTATTATAAAATCATGCTCGCAGAAGAAGATTTTTTAATTAAAAAATTTAAAAATGAATATGTGGATTGGGCATCTAAAGTTCCAACTTTTTTACCAAACATATTTATATATGAAAAAACAAAATCAAAGTTTAATTTAAAGAAAGTTTTATTCAGAGAATATTTAAATATTTCTGCAATTTTTACTTCATATGTTCTAATATCTGTATACACTCATCATATGACAAAAAAAGAAAACTTTATATATTCGAATTTAAATTATGTGATTTTATTTATTTTATTATTTTTTATCATTGTAAGATTTTTTAAAAAATTTAAGTGATAAAATTAATTTATAGATATCAAATATGTGTTTTAAAAAAATAGCTATTAATACATCATACAAGGGTGGAACATCAGGATAACTATAGTTCCATATTATGACTAATATTATCCATATAAAATATTTTTTTATCAATATATATTAGCTAAAAGATTACTTATTTCTTCTGTAGATTTAACTTTCATAAACTTACGTCGAAGCTTAGATGCTCCTGAAAATCCCTTAAGATACCAATTAAAATGTTTTTTTGTATAGTTAATACATACCTGTTCGTTTTTATCTTCAAGCAAGAGACTAAAATGTTCTTTGCATATGTTAATTCTATCTGATACAGTAACTGGTTTATCTTCAAGTCCATATAATTTATTAAAAATTGATTCTAAAATCCATGGATTGCCCAATACGGCCCTTGCAACCATAATAGCATCACAATTTGTTTCATTAAACATTTTAATTGCATCCTCTGGATCCTTAATATCACCATTACCAATAACTGGTATATTTACTGTTTCTTTTAATTCTCTAATTAATTCCCAATCAGCATTTCCTTTGAAAGATTGTGACCTAGTTCTAGGGTGTAAGGTTATCGCTTGAACTCCTAAACTTTCAAGCATTAAACCAGCTTCAGTAGATATTATTGAGTTTGAGTCCCATCCAGCGCGCATTTTAACAGTTACAGGTATGTCTGATGAATTTTTTATTACTTCTTTAACAATATCTTTCATCAAATTTTTGTCTTTTAATGCACCAGAACCTGCACCTTTATTTGCAACTTTTGGAACAGGACAACCGAAGTTAATATCAATTATATCAGGATTAAATCGTTCTGAAATTAATTTAGCAGATTTTCCAATAATATCTGCTTCATCTCCAAAAATTTNAACACCTAGTGGCCTTTCAATATCAGAAAATTTGATCATATCAAGGGTTTTTTGATTCTCTCTAATTATACCATTCGCGCTCACAAACTCTGTATACATCATACCAGCGCCTTTTTTTTTGCATATTAATCTGAATGGTCTATCTGTTACTCCTGCCATAGGAGCTAAAAATATTGGATTATTTATTAATAGATTTCCAATTTTAAAACTATATTTCATTATATTTCCATTTTAACTAATTATTAACAATTTATAAAAAAAATAATTTGTAATTTATACCATAAAAAAAAGGTAAAAAATGAATTTCTTATTTGCACAACAACAAGTTGAGGGTGGATCTAGCATAGCAATGTTTCTGCCAATGGTTTTAATTTTTGCAGTATTTTATTTTTTAATTTGGAGACCTCAGGCAAATGAAAGAAATAAACATGCAGAAATGTTAAAAAAATTAAACAAAGGTGATAGAGTTTTAACAAGGGGTGGTATTCATGGTAAAATTGTTGATGTTCAGGGAAAGAATAAAAATCAATTAATTATTGAAATAGCAAACAATATTAACATAAAAGTTCATAGAGCCTTTATTTCTGGTACTCAAGATTCTTTTAAGTTNCCAACAGACCAGAATTAGNNATGAGAATTGTTTTATTTGGATCTTCANATTTTTCNATACCAACATTAAGATATCTTCATAAATCAAATAATCAATTAGTNGCAGTTGTAACTCCTTTTGATAAACCAAAAGGTAGAGGTAAAAAACTTATTCCTTCAAATTTTAGTAAATGTGCTATAGATAAAAAATGCACCATAATAAGAATTAAAAATTTCAATGATTCAAACATTGAATCAGAACTAAAATTATTAAAAGCAGACATTTTTGTTGTTGTAGCTTTTCAAAAAATACCTGATAANATATTAAATATACCTAGAATTTGCTCTATGAATATACATCCATCATTATTACCAAAATATAGGGGGGCTGCTCCATTACAATGGGCTATTATGAATGGAGATAAAAAGATTGGTATAAGTATTATTAAATTATCATCAAAAATTGACGCTGGCAACATTCTAAAACAAAAAACAATTGATTTTAAAGATGAAGAAAATTTTGGAGATTTGCACGATAAAACATCAAAAATTGGTGCTGAACTTTTAATAGAAACAATTGATATTTTTAAAATCAATACCTTATATCAAGGTTTAGAACAAGATAATAAATTAGTAACTTTTGCAAGAAAGCTTAAAAAAACAGATTATTTAATCAATTGGTACGAAACTAGTACAAAGATTAAAAATAAAATTAGAGCTTTCTCGCCTTATCCTGGTTCATACACTATATTAGATAACAAAAGATTTAAAATATTTGAGGTCGAATTTTACGACTTTGAGATAGATTTAATTACTCCTGGAAGTTTTCTAATAAAAGATGATAGATTAATAGTAAAAACAAAAGATTCTTTTTTATCAATCTTGCAAGTTCAAATGGAAGGAAAAAATAAATTAGCTATTAAAGATTTTTTGTCAGGTTTTAAATTTTCCGAATATAAGTTTGCATAAAATTAATGTACAAAATTATAGAGAAATTTCTCTTGCAATATTGATTCATAATCACAAAAATAATACAAGGCTTTATGAATCAATAGAATATTTTTTTTCCAAATTAAATTTAGATAAATCAATCAAAAAAACATCGACTTATTTAGTTCAAGGCACCATAAGAGAATTAAGTAGTTTAGATATTGTTTTTGAAGATCTCATAAAAAAATATCACAATTCTATACCAATAGAAATAAAATATATATTAAGACTAGGATATTATCAAATTAAAAATATGTCGTCACCCAATTATGCCATTGTTTCTTCGTATGTTGATATATCTAAAAAATACAATATGAAATTTCATAAAATGGTAAATGCAGTTTTAAGAAAATCTATTAAATATAAAATTAAATTTAAAAATCCAAATATTCACACAAAGTCAAAATTATTAAATCATCCAGATTGGTTATACAGGAAGTGGATAAATGATAATAGCGAGGAATATGCTGAAAAAATGGCTATTTGGAATAATACTATACCATTGATTTGGTTTAGAGTTAATGAATTAAGATACGATATCAAATCATTTATTACTTATTTGAAATTAAAGAATATATCTTTTAAACAATACAACTACAATAATATATATTTTAATATAAATCAATCTTCTTCATTAATTTACAGCGAATTATTTAAAGAAGGTAAAATCACGATACAAAATCCTTTTTCTGGATTTGTTTGTAATTTAATGGAACTTAAAGAAAATGATATAATTATAGATGCTTGCGCTGCTCCTGGAGGTAAAACATCATATTTAGGTGAACTCATGAAAAAAAATAGTGTACTATATGCGCATGATTTAAGTAATGATAGATTAAAACTATTAAAAAATACTTTATCAAGAATGAAATTAAATCATATAAATATTTCAAAAAAAGAAGTGACAATTGATAAATTAAATTTAGCAAATAAGATTTTATTAGATGTTCCTTGTACTGGCTCTGGTGTTTTGAATAAATATCCAGATATAAAATGGCGAAAAAATAAATCTGATTTAGATGAAATGGTGGAAATACAAAAAAAAATAATATCGAATGCTTCTAGATTTCTAAAAAATGGTGGTTTATTAGTTTACAGTACTTGTTCAATAGAAGTTGAAGAAAACGAATCTATCATTAAATGGTTTTTAAATAAAAAGAGTAATTTTCATATAAAAAAAATTGCTAATATTATACCAGATAGATTTATCGATAATAATGGCTTTTTCTCTACAATACCATATAAAGATTATATTGATGGAGGGTTTGCGGCTGTTCTTGTAAAAAATGATTAATAATTACATAAAATATTTTATTGCTATAATTTTGTTTTCAATCTCTGGTTTATTAATCTTTGATAATGTAATTTTAAAATATTATGTCAATATTAATGAAGAGCTTTATATCCCTGACCTAAGAGGCATGTACAAAAATAAAGCTATTAAAAAATTAGAATCTTTAAATTTATATGTAAAAGTTGAAGAAATACCATTTACAAAAGAAAGTGAGGTAGGAAAAGTTTTGAAAATGTCTCCGCCTCCTCCAATGAAAATAAAATCTGGACGAACAATAGAAATTTCTGTTCCCATTGATAAAAAAGACATTCTCATACCTAGTTTTGTAAATACATCGTTGAGAAATAGTATATTATTAATCAATAATTTAGATTTGGCAGTTGATACTATAATGTATGAACATTTTTCAGAATTCAAAAAAGATGCTATTACTTTTCAAAGTCCAAAAGCTGGAGAAACAGTTAAGTCAGGAACAAAAATAACTCTAATGGTTAGCAAAGGACCACCCCCAGATCTTTTCATAGTACCTGATGTAATAAATTTAAGTTTATCACGAGCAGAGATACTGATAATAAAATCTGGACTTAGATTAGGAAAAATTGAATATGAATATCATCCTCAATTATTAAGAAAAACAGTTCTTGATCAGAGTTTAACACCTGGAATGAGTATAAGTATTCCAGCTGAAATTGACTTAATTATTAGTTCAGATGACTAAAGAAAGGCAAAAATGAGAAATATTTCACCATCAGTTTTATCTGCAGATTTTTCTGTAATAAAAGATCAATTAAATGTTATTGAAAAATCCGGAGCTACTAGAGTGCATTTAGATGTTATGGATGGTAATTTTGTACCCAATTTAACCTTTGGTCCTATTATAATAAAATCTTTAGATAAATTAACTGATCTTCATCTTGAAACTCATTTAATGATTAATAATCCCCACAAATATTTACAAGAATATATTGATGCAGGATCTGACACATTAATTTTTCATTATGAGGCAAGTAAAAATATAATAAAAGATATTGAAACTATTAAAAATAATGATGTTTTAGCTGGCATTGCAATAAACCCAGATACTGACTTTAAAGATATAATTAAATATTTAGATATTTTAGATTATGTTTTGGTTATGACTGTATTTCCTGGGTTTGGTGGGCAAAAATTTATAGAAAAAACTTTATATACTATTAAGGAACTATGTTCATTTAAAGTAGATAAAAATTTTATTATAGGAGTAGATGGGGGTGTGAATATGAATACTATAGATAAAGTGTATCAAGCAGGTGCTGATATAACCATTGTAGGATCTGCCTTGTTCGGCGCTGATAATATTAGCGAACAGTTTAAATTATTGTTAAATGAATAAAATTACATATCAAAATGAATTGCTTCGTAAAAGCATTCACTTATTCTCTTCAGTTTTAGCATTAATATTATATATTTTTGGAAAAAATGTTATTATATATCCATTAATTTTTATAACAGCAATATACATTACTCTTGATTATCTTAGAAAAAACACAGTTCTAAATAATTTCTATTTAAAATATTTTAAAATTGTGACAAGAGAAAAAGAAATTATGGGAAAACTTACTGGTGCAAGTTATCTTTTACTAGGTTATACTATTACAATTTATTTATTTAGTGAAACTTCGGCAATTATTTCTATTTTAATAGTTAGTATTTCTGATTCTGTAGCTGCACTCGTTGGGAGAAAATATGGAATGATAAATATTAGAAATAAAACACTCGAAGGCACATTTTCTTTCTTTTTATCTTCAATTATTATTTTTCTACCATTTAGTTTTAATTATTTTCATGTTTTTTTAATATGCCTAGTAATTACTATAGTAGAATTTTTTGATGATTTATTAGTAGATGATAATTTAGTTTTGCCTATTGTTTCAGGGCTACTAATCAACTTATTTTTGATATAAATGAATTTTATTTTTTCATCATTATTATGGTTTCTTCCTTTTGTTTTATTACCTTTTATAATACATTTATTAAATAAACGTAATGTTAAAACTGTTGAGTTTAGTTCTATTAGATTTTTAAAATTAATTGAAAAAGATAGTATAAATAAATTAAAACTAATTCAATTGATTCTTCTTATAATTAGGACCTTAATAGTTTTTTTGATAATAATAATGTTATCAAGACCAGTGATAAAAGGTTTGTTTGCTGGAAAAATTACAGATAACAATTCCACACTTTCAATAATATATATTGATGATACAGCCTCAAATAACGGGATAGTCGATAATAATGAAAGAAAAGAATATATAGATTCTTTCTTAGTTGATGTATTAAATCAAATAGGTGATAAAAGTCCTATTGTCGTATTAACACAATCAAAGGGTGTTGTGTATGATGGTATTAAAAGTAATTTATTTAATTTATTACCAATTGATATCTCAAAATCTTATGGTGGAATAAAAGATAGAATAAAAATTATAGAAAATTATCTTGATTACGAAAAATATTCGAATATTGAACTTTTTTTAATCTCTGATGGGGAAGAGTCATTTTTTAATTTAGACGATTCAGATAAATTAAAACTAAAAGATCTATATATCTACTTTTTACAAATTCCAAGTTTAATAAATAATTATTCTATAACTGATGTTCAAATATCGAATTCAAATATTTCTATTAATGAACAAGTTGAATTTCTCGTCACTGTTAGAAATAATGGGAAAAATAATATTAAAAATTCTTTACTTGAATTTAAAATAGACGAAATAAATGTTGGTCAACAATTAATTAGTATTGAACCTAATAATTCAAAAGTTTTCAATTTCAAAACTTCATTTCCTTCAACAGGCAAGTATCAATGTACTTTCAATATTCCAAATGATGATAATTTTTTAGATAATTTTTATTACTATTTAGTAGACATTCCAGAAAAATTAAAAATAGGACTGATAGATTACAATAATATATATATTAAAGAAATTCTTAACTCTATTAATAAAAATAATAAAACTATAGATATTTATAATTTTAATAATGAAATGAATATATATGATATTGATGTAGCTATTATTTCTTCTAACACATTGCTAAAGGATAAACTATTAAACTCATATATCAATGATGGTGGACATTTAATATATTTTCCTTCAAATAAAGACACTGATATAAATCAAAGTATCAAAAATATTTATGATACAAAATCAATAATTACTTATAATGAACACAAAATTGGTACTTACAACAGTATAAGTACAAATTCTACTGGTATACCTTATTTTTATAATTCAGAAAAGTTAAATAATAAAAACAATCTTGAATTTTATAAATATATGACTTTTAATAATGATGCTAATACATATTTAGAGTTGGAGAATAGTAAATCAATATGGAATAGATATTTTATAAAAAATGGAATATTTGATATATTTGGATTTGCTAATGATTTAAATTGGACAAATCTTCCATTAAAGGGTTCTTACATAAATTTTATTAATAAGCTTATTAATACAAAATCAAATCAATTTGTAAACAAAATAAATTCAGGCGATAATTGGAAACCCAATGTAGATTTGAATTACTTAAATAAAAATTTATATTATGAGCATAGAGACAATAAAGAATTAATTAGCGGTAAAGATACTCAAATCTATATTAAATCTAATGGTTTCCATAACATAAATACTAATGGTCAAATAATTACTGCAATTGCAGCGAACATTAATCTTTTTGAACTTAAAAATAATATATTAGATGAAGAAGACATAAAATTTATTTTTCCAAACAACATTATTTTTATAAAAGATGATGTTTCCAATTCAATTGAAAGATCAAAGTATGGTTATGAATTGTGGAGAATAATTTTATATATCATCATTTTTCTAATCATTCTAGAAATGATAATATCAAATGGAAAAAGATTCCAGAGTAACTAGTCAATATTTAGATGCTATTGGTGTAGGTTGTCAACTACATGGAGTTAATTATAAAGACATTATTTTAGAACTCGAAGAACTCAAATTGCTAGCCAATACAAATCATTACAAAATAAATAAAGTTTTCATACAAAAGCTTGATAAGTACAATCCTTCAACTTTTATTGGTAAAGGTAAAATTAAAGATCTAATTAGCTACTGCAATATTAATGATATAAAAATAATTATTTTCAATGATGAGATTTCACCAACTCAAATTAAAAACATTCAAAAAATTGTTGGTGAAAAAATTCGTGTTGTTGATAGAACAGGCGTCATAATAGATATCTTTAGTAATCACGCAAGAACTAAAGAAGCAAAAGTTCAAGTTGAAATTGCNAAGTTAGAATATTTACTACCAAGACTAACAAGGTTATGGACTCATCTTGAAAGACANATGGGAGGTAGGGGAACTAGAGGNGGACCTGGAGAAACTCAGATAGAAGTAGATAGAAGATTAATAAATAATCAAATATCTCGTTTGAAAGAAAAATTAAAAACTATTGAAAAACAAAGAAAAGTACAAAGTAAAAATAGGTTCAATACTTATAAAATAAGTTTATGTGGTTATACAAATGCAGGAAAATCAACTTTGATGAAGAGGTTAACCAAATCGAATGTTTATATTAAAGATGAATTATTTGCCACGCTTGATTCTACATCTAGAAAAATGTTTATAAATAATAAAGATGAAGTTGTTTTATCAGATACGGTCGGTTTCATAAATAAGTTACCCCATAATTTAGTTGCATCATTTAGGTCAACTCTTTCTGTAATAAAAGAATCAAATCTCATATTAAAAGTTTTTGATGCAACCTCTAAAAATTTAGTAATGCATAATCAAGTCATTGATGAAACATTGGAAGCATTGGAAGTTGAAAATATTGATACTATCATTGTATTCAATAAAATTGATTTAATAAAAGATGAAGAAAAGTATTTATTTTTAAAAAATCTTTTTAATGATGCTATTTTCATATCTGCAGAGAAAGAATTAAAAATAAATGATCTATTAACTAAGGTTGAGAAAAAAATTGAAAAATATTATTGTAAAGAATGGATACTCATACCTTACAAATATACGAATCTTATGAATTTAGTTTATAAAAATTTAGAGGTTTTGAAGCAAATCAATACAGATACAGGTATAAAAATTAAAGTTAAAGGTAACAAAGATCAAATATCACAACTCAAATCTAAAATAAGTTGTTAATGCCATAATAAGCAATTAATGGAATAATTATATACAATATTGAATCCCTAATAAGATAGAATAGAAAAATAAATAAAAGCAATTTTAAACCGCCTTTTTTTATTAATGCTTTAAATCCGTCTTCCCTGTATATTTTTATATACGGCTTTAAAAAGTTAGGAGTAAGTTTTTCTTGAATTTTTTTCATGAAGAAATAATACGCAAGAAGAAGGATTTCAGATATCTTTTAGATTCTGATAATGTGGGAATCCCTCCTTAGATTGCAAGTTTCCTTAACTATAAATAGAAGGCCTACTTTTAAAAAAAGAAAATAGAACTCCCTTTGTTTAAGTTGAAAGATCTGAAATTCACAACTCCTTGCGATTAATAATTTAAAATAACCAATTAATATACAATAATTTACTATTTATAAACTACTGTTTCTCCCTCTGATTTAGCAATGATAACTGTCCCAACTGTATCACTGCAAACATTAACCATTGTTCTCATCATATCAAGAGGTCTATCAATAGCGAGCATTGTACCAACGATTATTGGAACTTGAGGATGATTTCCTAGTCCAACCGCATCTAGAACTATAAAAATCATTACTAATCCAGCTGAGGGAATACCTGCTGCCCCAACTGATGCTAAAAATGCTGTAATCACAATTATTAGTTGTTGAGAAAATTCTAACTCAATCCCTATAATTTGTGAAATAAATAAAACTCCAGCACATTCATAAAGAGCTGTTCCGTCCATATTAACAGTAGATCCTAAGGGAAGTACAAAGCTTGATACATCGTTTGAGACATTAGCATTATTTTTTACACTTGTCATTGTAACAGGCAATGTTGCTCCTGAAGAGCTTGTCGAGAATGCCATTGTTAGTGCTTTTAGCATAGATTTGTAATGCAAAAGAGGGCTTAATCCTGTTGATATGTATAAGATTATTGGTAATACTATAAATAAATGTATTGATAGACCCAAAAAAATTGTAAGAACATAGTAACCAACTGCATTAAAAAGATCTAGTCCTGTTGAATTTAATGATTTTATTATTAAACCAAATACACCAATGGGGGATAATTTTATTATAAAATTTGTAATTAAAGTTACTATTTCAAACATTTCATTAATTATTGGTAAAAGATTTGATTTCTTTGATTCTGAAAGTTTTAGGAGTCCTATACCAAAAACGATAGAAAAAAATATAATAGGTAGTATGTTACCACTTGATAGTGAATTAAAAATATTAGTTGGGATCATTCTAATTACAATATCAAACAAAGAATCAGGTTTTGATAATCTTGAAACATCAAAAGGTTCGATATTTGAACTTATCTGAACAGTATTTCCTGGTTGTATTATATTTGTTAATACGAGACCAATAGTAATAGC
>NZTO01000015.1 GCA_002703375.1 Fidelibacterota bacterium
GATAAATCATCTACCCAAAATGGCGAAGAGGGTTGTTTAAGTATACCAGATATAAGTTTAGAACTTGAAAGATATGATAAAATTAAAGTTAGATATTATAATCAAGAGGGTAAGGCTATAAAGAAACCCTTATCTGGTTTTATATCTAGATTGTTTCAGCACGAATTAGATCACTTAAATGGGAACTTAATGCTAGAACATGAAAATATTAGAAGAGCTAAAATTTCACAAAAGAGTGAAGAATATTCTGATTTGATCAGACAAGTTTTTCAATATATTAATAAATAATATGAAAATAATTTTATGGACAATAATCATTTTAATGGCATTTACTTTTATATTAGCAGGAATTTTAAAAGGTGAGGAATTATACGAACCTGATTATAAATTGATAAATTCAAATGATGATATTGAAATAAGAGAATACTCAGATATCATTTTAGCATCTACAAGAATTGATAGATCATATGAAGAGGCAACATCTCCTGGATTTAGAATCTTAGCAAATTATATTTTTGGTAATAATAATACAAGAGAAAAGATACCAATGACAGCCCCTGTTATTACAACAATGCCAGGAAAAGAATATATTAATATGTCGTTTGTGATGTCAACTGATTACACAATGCAAAGTTTACCTAAGCCAAACACGGATAAAATAAAATTTCATACACTTAAATTAGGTAAAGCAGTAGTTATTAAATTTGGGATGTGGGCTACGCCACAAAGAATTAAAAAAATGAAACATAAATTAGAAGAGTATATAAACAAAAATAATTTAGAAGTTATTTCAGATTACTATGTAGCTCAATATAATTCTCCTTGGGTAATGCCACCTTTTAGAAGAAATGAAGTCATAGTATCAATTAAATAAAAACAATGGAGTCAAATATGAAAAAAATAATCATACTAAGTGTTATTTTAAATATCTCCTTGATGTTTTCTCAGACGTATTGTGCTGGAGATCAGGTTAGTTTAGCTGATCAAAACTTAATTCACGTCGTTGGAGCTGGTCATGGAGATTACGAAGAGGGAAGTCAGTTTAGTTTAGCTGATTTTAATGGTGAACTAAATGGCGGAAACTATTCTATCATTTTCATTGATATGAGTGCAAGTTGGTGAGGACCGTGTCAATCGAATGCACCCATAGTTGATGGGTTAGAAGAAGATTGGAGTGAGTTTGGTGTTAAATTCATTACATCTTTAAGCGATGCAGGGCAGCCATACTCTTGTTCAGAATGGCAGTCAGGTTTTGGAAATAGTGAAGCTCCACTAGTATTAGACGAAAATCAAAGTTCAACGGGAATGTTTGGATTATTCCATGACTCCTGGAATGCATTTCCAACATTTGCATTATTAGATCATACAATGACAGTTAGAGCAAAACCGTGGACCTTAGATAGCAACACAAATTCTAATTCTTGTGATGGATCAAACAGTACTATTGATGGTTTCTCAGGAGGTAGTACTGCAAGTTTTATCCAACAATTGATTGACGAATGTGGAACATTGTGTGAAGGTTGCTCTGGAGATATAGATACTGATGGTGATGGACTTGCTGACGAATGCGATGATTGTTTAAATATGAGTGGTGATGTCAATGATGATATGACGTTAGATATTTTAGATATTATATCTACAGTGAATATTATTTTAAATGGTGGAGTCAATTCACCAAATTATACTGACTGTGAAAAACTTGATGCAGATTTTAATCAAAATGGTATTATTAATATTTTAGATGTAATAGGTATAATTAATACAATATTGGATGCACGTTATGTAGATATTGAGGGTTCAGCTAATATTAATATTATTCACGCATCAGATAATTCATCTATTTTAGAAATTAATTCTGATGTATTATTTTCTGGAATTGAATTAATATTTCATAGTGAAAATGGTAATCCAGAAATTATCTTAAAAGATAATCCCCACATTGAAATTGAATATATCAGTGAAAATAATATAACACGAATGATAGCATATTCTATTTCAAATGAAAGTTTTAGCAATAATAATGCTGAAATTATTGTTAATAATGCTTATTTGAAACCAGAAATGATGAATATGATTATCGCTTCTCCATCAGCAGATGAATTAGAAATCTCATACTCCTTTGAAAATGAAGTAGTTCAATCTGGACCTTATCAATTTGAGTTAAATGAATTGTTTCCTAATCCTTTTAACCCAACAACGACTATAAACTATACCGTACCTGTCGATGGTATTGTAGAGATTTCAATTTATAATATTTTGGGAGAAAAAGTAAAAGTATTACAAAATGAATTTAAAAATATAGGAACATATAACTTTGTATGGGATGCTGCTGACTTTTCAAGTGGTGTTTACTATGTTCAACTAAGACAAAATGGTAATATAGATACTCAAAAGGCGGTTCTAGTAAAATAATAAATTTATGATAGATTTATTGTTTTGAAGCGTCTAGTTTTAGTTTTGTTTTCATTCGCTATTTTCAGCTGTGATGATACCCTCACAGCTGAAAATAGTAGCACTATAAGTTGTGATCAATTATATAACAATCTTGAATTACCTTCTTTTTACCTCCAAGATTTAAATCTTACATCAAGTACTTATAATCAATTCATCCAACCGCAAGATTTTGATGGAAGAGTTAGACTAATTTATTTTACAGAAACTTCAAACTGACCAATTTGCTTGAGTACGGTCGTCTCATTAAATACATTGTATAATGAATATAAAGATTCAGCAATATTAAATGATATTATTGTAATAGGCATTAGTAAGGATAATGGTGAATCAATTGATGAAATAACTTCAGATAATGATTTCCCTTGGCTTAGAGATAATAATAGCGAATTTGGTCAAGTTTGGAATAATTGGGGTGTTGCAAATAGAGATTTAATTTTTTTAAATAAACAAGGTGAATACAAATATAAATTAAATTTAACATCTCAATTTAGCTCAACTGAAATTAATAGTATCATTGATTGTTTAGATTGAAATGTCAATTAACTTAAAAAGTGAACTTCCTAAATTGTTGTCTTTAAAGCGTAAGGCTAAAATAAAAGACAAGGTAAAACATATAATGAATGCAATTGAAATCAATAAAGATATGCATTCTCGTTATATTTATAATGAATTAAACCAAATTTTAGAATCAGATAGCCTAAACAGAAAATATTATTATATTAATAGATTAATAAAAAGTCTTACTCAATTTAAAAAAAGTAAATACAATGATTTAAACTTAAATCANTGGAAAAAATATGATGATATTATNACTGATAGTTTATGGATTATAGATAAGCGTGACAAGACTGGAGAGCACTCTGCTAAATATTGGGGAAATTTTATACCACAAATTCCAAACCAGCTGATAAGAAGATTTACAAAGAAAAATGAATTAGTTTTGGATACGTTTTTAGGTTCTGGAACAACAATGATTGAATCAATTAGATTAGATAGAAATTGTATAGGTGTTGAACTAAATCCTGAGGTAATCAAAAAAACAGAAGAAATAATCAAAAAAGAAATTAAAAGCAATGGAAGTAAGTCTGTAACAAAAATTGTTAAGGGCGATAGTAAAACTGTAAGTTTAGATAAGCATTTAGAAAAATTTAAGAAAAAAACTGTTCAATTAGTTATAATGCATCCTCCTTACTGGGACATAATAAAATTTAGTAAGTATAAAAAAGACTTATCTAATACAGAAACAATTGAACATTTCTTAGATGACTTTGGTAAAATCATAGATAATATTACGCATTATTTAGATTCAGATAGATATCTTGCTGTTGTAATTGGAGATAAGTACAACAAGGGTGAGTGGATTCCTATTGGATTTAGGGTAATGAATGAGGTACTGAAGAGGAATTATAAGTTGAAATCTGTAATTGTTAAAAATTANGAAGAGACCTCTTCAAAAAAAGGCCAAGAAAACTTATGGAGGTATAGAGCTTTAGTTGGTGGTTTCTATATATTCAAACACGAATATATTTTATTATTTCAAAAAAATTAAAAACTAACTTACAGCGTANACACTTACTTGTTTTTTGTGTTTNCCTTTTCTTTCAAATGAAACTTTTCCATCAATTTTAGAAAACAATGTATCATCTTTACCAATGCCTACATTATTACCAGGATGAATTTTTGTTCCTCTTTGTCTGCAGATTATAGATCCAGCGGTAACNTTCATACCATCNCCAGTCTTAACACCTAATCGTTTTGAGTGACTTTCTCTTCCATTTTTAGAACTACCTACACCTTTTTTATGTGCCATTGATTAATCCTTTTCTTTTTTAGTAGTAGCTTTAGCTGTAGTCTTTTTNGCAGCCGTAGCTTTTTTNGCAGTTGTAGCTTTTTTTGCAGTTGTTTTCTTTTCNGTAGCTTTAGAAGCTGCTTTACTNGATGTTTTTGCTGCGGCTTTAGTTTTCTTTTTTGAATCAATTTTATTAATCGTAATGATTGAAAATTCTTGACGATGACCGTGTTTTCTACGATATCTCTTTCTTCGTTTCATTTTAAATACGATTATCTTTTTATCTCTACCGTGTGAAGTAATTTTTGCTTCAACTGATACATCTTTTACAAATGGTGTACCTACTATATTATCGTTATCATTTTTTAAATATAGTACTTTATCAAACACAAGTTTGTCACCTACTTTCCCAGACTGTTTTGGGACTTTTAGGTCAATTCCCGGTTCAACTTTAAATTGTTTTCCTGATACTTCAGCTATTGCATACATAATTTTTTACTCCATTAAAAACGGACAGAAATTTATTAGTATTAATCTTATAAAAACAAGCATTAAACTAAATTTGTCACATCTTCCTTTCTTTTCTTTGAATAAACTTTAAATTCGCCTTCNGAAACGGTATTATCTGCTTCTAAAGTGAGTAATACTAGATTTTCCCACATAAATCCATTTATTAGTTTTTTTCTTACCTCATTAATATAGTCAACAACAACTGGGTTCATGGTTATAACGAGACGTCGGTCATTATTTTTAGCTCGGAAACGTTTCAACCAATTCTCTAATTGAGTAATTAAGGTATCTTTTGATACGATCCAACCAGATCCATTGCATATCTTACATTCATTTTTAATAGTATGTAGTAAAGATAATCGTACTCTTTGTCTAGTCATTTCTAGCAATCCAAAATTAGAGAATTCAGCTAACGATACCTTTGCTCTATCTTTTTTAAGGTGTTCATATAATTCATTATATACTTTTTTTCTATTATTAGTATCTTGAAGATCAATATAATCAATTACAATTAAACCTCCAATATCTCTTAATCTCAATTGTCTAGCAATCTCTTTAGATGCTTCTAAGTTTATTTTTAATGAATTTTGCTCATGATCTTTTTTACCNATGAACCTTCCACTNTTGACATCAATTACGACCATTGCTTCAGTGTGNTCAATTACNAGGTGAGCTCCACTTTTGAGCCAAACTTTTCTGTTAAGTGTTTTCTGTATCTGATCTTCAATTTGATACCTATCAAAAACTGATCCTTTTTTTCTGAAGTGCTGAATCTTATTTACTTCTTCAGGTGATATTTCCTTTATGTAAGATAAAAGTCTTTTATAAATACTTTTNTTATCTACTGTTATTTTNGATATATCNGGAGTAAACAAATCTCTTATAACCTGATCAACAGTATGAAAATCTTCGTATAATAGCAGAGGAGTTTTTTTCTTTTTTAGTCGAGANTCCATTTTATTCCAAGTTTCCCACAATCGATCAAAATCATTTTGAAGAATTGATTGATCTTTACCTTCAGCAATTGTTCTTAGTATTAGACCAAAACCCTCGGGTTTAAATTCCTTGACAATTCGTCTAAGACGTCNTTTTTCGTATTTATCGGAAATTTTTCTTGATATACCAATGAAATTTGCATTTGATACTAGAACTAGTAAACTTCCAGGAAGTGAATAGTCAGTTGTNACTCTTGGACCTTTACCTCCATAAGCTTCTTTTATAACTTGTACAGTTATTTCATCNCCAATTTTAAGTTCTTTGCTTGGATCAAAATTAGATTTATTATTTTTTGTTAAGTTTTTTTTATTATTATTTTCATCATCTTCATCATCTGTGGTAAAGCTACCTAGCTTATCTAAATTACCGATTTCAGAAAATGGTANAAAAGCATTTAAGTCTGTACCAATGTTTATAAAAGCTGCCTGCATACCCGGTAATACGTTTTGTATTACACCTCTATAGATATTACCTACTTTTCTATGATGATCAGGTCGTTCAATATAGATTTCATTTAGATCACCATCTTCAGTAATTGCTATGCGAGTGCTGCCTGACGAAACATTAATNAAAATTTCTTTATTTCGTTGTTCCATGTCATACCTCTCATGAGTTCATTTTAACATAAAGAAAGTAATTTATACTAAAATGATTTTATTTATTTATTGTAGAGAAGTAGTGTAAAAAGAGGAATACTAGTTGGGTAAAAAAAAACAAGTTTTTATTAAAAAAAATATATAAAATGTAAATTAAAAATTATTTAAAAGCTCTTTTTCACAAAACTAAACTACAAATATAATGTAAAAAAAATATTAGCACACTTACTATATATTAAATAATTTTATTAATTTTTATTTTGTGTATCGGTTCGTTAATAGATTAATTTTATAAATNTAAATTTGAGTAATAATTCAATGGAAAATCAAAAAATATTAGAAATATTAAAAACAATAAACTATCCAGGNTTTAGTAGAGATATTGTATCGTTTGGCATAATTAAAGAAATTAATTTTAACAAAGGAACGGTATTAGTTACAATTGATGTAAAAACTGATAATAAAAGTCAGATAAGAGAATTGCATGATTCTATAAAAAATACNTTAGAAAAAAATGAAAATATAGATGAAGTTAAAATTCAAATCTTAAATTCAAACATTAAAGATGATAGCGAGCAAACAGGAAATATTAAAAAAATCAAAAAAATTATTGCTGTTGCTAGTGCAAAAGGAGGTGTAGGCAAATCAACAGTTTCAATTAATCTTGCAGCCTCTTTATCAAAAAATAATAAAGTTGGCATATTAGACTTAGATATTTATGGTCCCAGNCTACCAATGATCACTGGAGTAGATTTTCAGCCAAAAGTAAATGAGGATGGTAAAATCTATCCAATAGAAAAATATAATATGAAGTTAATGTCATTTGGTTTTTTAAGTGGAAATAATTCTCCTGCTATTTGGAGAGGCCCAATGGTTGCACGTATGACTAGTCAATTTTTTGATGATGTTTTNTGGGGTGATTTAGATTATTTAATATTAGATCTGCCACCTGGGACTGGTGATATTCAGCTTACTTTAGTTCAAAAAATTGCTTTAACAGGTGCTATAATAGTTACAACTCCGCAAGATCTTGCAATTATTGATGTTCAAAAAGGTGCAGAAATGTTTAAAAAAGTAAATACTCCAGTTTTAGGTATTNTAGAAAATATGACAGAGTTTATATGTCCAGACACTCAAAAATCATATAAAATTTTTAAAGGGAATGGAGCTGAAATTTTAAGTCAAGAATTAAATGTACCGATACTGGCAAAAATACCTATATATCCTATTTTATCAGAATCNGCTGACAAAGGGACTCCATTTGTATTAATGAACGAAGAATCAAAAATATCACATCAATTTAGTCAAATCAATACATTTTTAGATAAACTTTAATCCTTTGATAATTAATCTTTCAATTATTTTATTCTTAGGTTTTTGTTTTAGTTACCCTTTATTTCTTTTAATAACTCCCCAGAGNAATATCAANGTTAATTTCTTTCATTTTAATTTGGGTTTATCAATCATTGTAGGTTCTTTTGGGTTACTTATTGATGTTTTTGCTAACTTTTTTAAAACAAAAGAGTTTGATTTATTTTATGGATTAAATGGAGGTTATTTTTTATTAATTATANTTTTTTCAATTATTACTTGGTATTACTGGGAAAAAAATTATCCCATTAAGTTAATAGTATTGATATCATTATCAGGTCTATGTTTGTTAATANATAGTTTTTATAATTTAAATTTAACATCTCTTTTTGAATTTATTCACATCNTAACATCTATTCTGGGCATTTTAACATTAAGCAGTGTTATGTTTTCCATGATTTTAGGTCATTGGTATTTAAATATTCCTAATTTACCTGTTCGTTTAATTAAAAACTCGGTTTTGTTTTTAAATTATTTATTATTTTCTAGACTATTTTTTAATATTATCATAATTACTTTTACAAAGGTAGATTCTAGTTTACATGGNCAGATAAGTTTTTTTAATTATTTGCAAAGTTTTGAAGGTATCATGTTNTGGGTAGGAATATTATTTGGNATAGTTGGAGCANTAATTATTAACATATTAACAATTAAAACTATTAATCTTCAATCTATTCAATCCGCCACAGGTCTTCTTTATGTAAATTTAGTAATGATTCTTATTGGTGAAATGGTATTTAAATATTTTATGATACAAAATAAT
This sequence comes from Fidelibacterota bacterium, assembly GCA_002703375.1. Lineage (GTDB taxonomy): Bacteria > Fidelibacterota > Marinisomatia > SCGC-AAA003-L08. Next base: position 8,480 of record NZTO01000015.1, read on the forward strand.
ATTTTTCTTTAAATATGAAAATTAATTTTGAATGTGATAAATGTCAGAATTTTAATCAATTTCATATTAAAGATAAATGTGAAATAGTATGTAATAATTGTGAAGAAAAATATGGAACAATTGATTTAAATTGGAACTATGACAATGAGTGTATTTTTTGTAAAAATACTCATTTTTATAAAAGAAAAAATTTCAATCAATTAATTGGTTTATTTATAATAATTTTAGGTGGTGGTCTAGCAATAGGGTTTTATAGCAAGTATGGTCCATTAAGCTACATATTTTTAGGAGTTTTTTCATTGTTAGATTTTNTTTTATATAAGTTTACNGATTTTTTGGGAGTATGCTATTCTTGTTCAGCTGAATATTATCAGGTTGATGGCGTAGATACTCTTGAAAACTTTGAACATCACAACTTAGAAATGTATCAAAATTGAATTACAAAAATTATATAGAAAAAAATAATATTCTTCTTCCTAGCCATATCGCAATAATAATGGATGGAAACGGAAGATGGGCAAAAAAGAATCAACTATTAAGAATTGATGGCCATAGAAAAGGTGTTAAAATAGTAAAAAAAATAACAGAAATTTGNGGTCAGATTGGAATTAAAAAACTAACACTTTATACTTTTTCTTCAGAGAACTGGAAAAGGCCAAAAAAAGAAATATCAGCTTTAATGAAATTATTATCTACAACAATAAAAAAAGAAGTAGATAATTTGAATCAGAANAACGTTCGTTTTACGATAATTGGCGATATAGATGCTTTACCAGATGAGGTTTCAAATTCATTAAAAAATGCTATAAATGTCACAGCCCATAATGAAGGTTTAAATTTAAATTTAGCAGTAAATTATGGTGGTCGACAAGAAATAGCATCAATTTGTAAAGATATTGCTGATGAATACAAAAAAGATAAAATTGATATTGAAGCTATAACGGAAGATTATATTAATAAAAAAATACTTAATGATAAATTTGAACCTGATTTACTAATACGTACGGGTGGAGAATTTAGAATCAGTAATTTTATGTTGTGGCAAATTGCATATTCTGAATTATATGTTACAAAAAAATGTTGGCCGGAATTCAAGGTNNGTGATTTTATAGATTCAATAATTGAATTCAATAACAGAGAAAGAAGATTTGGCAAAATCAGTGAGCAAATTACATAATATGAAATTAATTTTTTTAATATTTATNCAACTTNTATCGTTTATTCAAACTCAATCTTTAGATAAAATAAAAATNATAGATGTAAGAGTTAATGGNAATGTAAGAATNGAAGATGAAGANATTCTCAGAAATGCAAGATTGTGGCCAGAAAAAGAAATCACNATTGANGATATNCAAAAATCAATTAATTANCTTTGGAAATTAGGAAGATTTAGTGATGTGCAGATTTTTGTAGAAGAAGAAACTATATCTGGAGTTAAATTATTAATTGATGTTAAAGAATTAAAAATTTTAGATTCCNTNATTTTCAAGGGAAATAAAAAAATAAAAGAAAATACTTTAACTGAAAAAATAAATTTAAATTCAGGCCAANTNTTNTCTGANGAANTNATATTTAATTCTATTAAAATAATTGAAGAAGAATATAAAGAAAAAAATTATCATGGTGTGAAGATTGAAGCTCAGCGATCAGATGGAAAAGCTGAATTTTCTGAAATTCTTACTTTTAAAATAAATGAAGGAAAGAAGAAGAAAATAAAAAATATATATTTTGAAGGTAATAAGGTATTTAGTAATAAAAAATTATTAAAAAATTTCAAAGAAACAAAATTAAAAAAATGGTATTTACCTTGGCGAGGGAAATACGACTATGATAAGTTAATAGAAGATCAAAAAATATTAAAATTATTTTATAATAAAAATGGATTTTATGATTTTGAAATAATAAATACAGAAATTAAAGTTAATCAAAATGGAATTGATATATATATTGATCTTTATGAGGGACCAAAATATTTTGTCAGAAACATCAGCTGGGAAGGTAACGAAGTTTTTAGTGATGATGATCTAGATATTGCATTTGATTTTAAAAAGGGAGATATTTTTGATAAAGAAAAATTCAATCTAGTATTATCAGAAAATGTAAATTCAATTTATAAAGATGTAGGTTATTTTTATTCCCAAATTACACCAGAATTAATTCCATATTCTAATGATTCCCTTGATATAAATTTTAACGTTATTGAAAATGATATTGTCAGCATTAGAAAAATATTAATTGGTGGTAATACAAAAACGCATGAAAATGTAATTAGAAGAAGATTGCATTTTTATCCTGGTGAAATTTTTAAACAAAACAAGTTGATTGATGCTTTGAGAGATATAATGATGCTTAATTATTTTCAAAATGTTTATCCTAATGTGCAACCTGTAGATGAAAAAAATATAGATGTAGTCATTGATTTAGAGGAAAAACAAACTGGCCAAGCTCAACTTTCTATGGGTTATAATGGCTATTATGGATTTACTGGTGGAGGTGCATTTGAATTCCCAAATTTTAGAGGAAGGGGNCAAAATTTATCNATCAGCTACCAACGAGGTATGAACGCTAGTTCGTCNTTTAATCAGCCAACTTATACAACTTCTAATCAAAATAATAATTCAAATTATCAAAACATGTCNTTTAGTTTTATTGATCCGGGTGTATTTGATACTAGAAACTTAGTCGGATTATCTTTAAGCTATTCAGAAAGAGGAAGAGGACAAAGTTATTTACCTTTTGATATTTATAGTCTAAGTGGTTCTGTAAGATGGGGTAGACAATTTAAATGGCCAGACAGATTTTTTCAAGGAACTTGGGTGTATAGTACTTCAACAAGTAGATACTTTTCAGATACTNTATCAGATCTTACGNATTATTTTGGTGAAAATGTTTCTAATTCAATAGTAAGNAANAACACTTCTAACTACTTTGAAACATCAGGTANATCGTTTACTCAAATTATAACAAGAGATAGTAGAAACCATCCTGAATATCCAATTATAGGTTCTAAATTTGCTTGGAAATCTACTCTAGCAGGCTCAATTTTAGGAGGAGACGAAGATTATCATAAGCATGAATTTGAATTTAATTGGTTTAATCCAATTATTGATAAATTAGTTATGTACCAAAAAGTTAAAACAGGAGTTATTAAAAAAATTCATGTATCTAAAGACGACCGATCTATAATACCTCCTAGTACAAAATTTTTTTTAGGAGGTAGTGGTATACCATANGGCGAAATGTTAAGAGGCTACCAAGATAATACAGTTGGCCCTTTTTCATATGGTTCAGTTAGGCCTAGAGGTGGTAATATTATAGTTAAATACAGTATGGAAATAAGGTACCAATTTTCTGAAGCGCCTACAGTTTATGCTTTAATTTTTGGNGAATTAGGAAATGTTTGGTCAAATTTTGATGTAATTGATCCATTTGATTTGAAAAGATCAGCTGGGATAGGTGTTAGAACATATATGCCAATGATTGGTCTTTTAGGTTTTGATATGGGATATGGTTTTGATGATACAATATATGATGAAAACAAATTACCCCAAGGATGGAATTATCACATTCTTTTTGGGATGCCATTTTAAATAAAATTACAATAAAGAGGTAAAAATGAAAAAAATTAAAATAATAATGTTGATATTTCCAGTATTCTTATTTGCTGAAATGAAATTAGGATACATTGATTCAAATAGAATAATGTCTGAATTCGAGAATGTAAGGGATATTCAAGTTGAATTGGAAAAAGAGCAACGTAAGTTGGAAGCAGAATATAACGGAATGATATCTCAACTGGATAGTTTAAAACAGGTTTTTGAAAAACAACGTTTATTAATGAGTGAAAATAGACGTAAAGAAAAAGAAAATGAATTGATTAATATTGAAAGAAATATACAAGAATTTCAAATGAAAAAATTTGGACCTGAAGGCGAAATTTTTAGGAAACAAAGTCAGCTCTTAGCACCAATACTTGAAGAAGTAGATGCTGCAATTAAAATTGTTGCAGCNCANAGAGGATATGATTATGTTTTTGATGCTGTATCAGGTGCAATAGTTTATGCTTTGGAAGCACATGATTTAACTGATCAGGTTTTAAAAGAATTGAAAAATAGTGGTAATTCAGAATAGGCAATGTTAACACTCAAAGATATAGCTATCTTAGTTGACGGATCAATTATAGGAGATCCCAATTTTGTTGTAAAAGGCGCATGTAGTATTGATAATGGTCAGAAATATTGTATTACCTATTTAGACAATCCAAAATATGTTAAATACTTAAATAATACCTTAGCTTCTGCTGTAATCATTTCTAAAGATTTTGATGATGATAATTTAAATAAGAATTTCATAAAGGTCGATAGCCCTAAAATAGCCTTTGCAAAAGTTCTTGAGAATTTGAAAAGAAAAAATGATCATTCTCATNCTGTAAGTGAATCAGCTTTTATACATAAATCAGCTAAAATTGGAATGAATGTTCATATTGAACCTAATGTTGTAATTGAAAAAAATGTTGAAATAAAACAAAATACAATAATCAAATCAGGAACTATTATTTCGGAATTTTGTACAATTGGTCGCGATACATTTATAGCTCCTAATGTAACTATATATCCAGATTCTGTAATTGGAAATAATGTACATATTGATGCTGGTTCAGTAATTGGTGCTGATGGTTTCGGTTGGGCGACATTAAAAAAAAATCATATTAAAATTCCACAAATTGGGAATGTTGTTATTGAAGATGATGTTTGGATTGGATCAAATTGTTGTATTGATAGAGCAACATTTGATTCAACAGTTATTGGTTCTGGAACAAAAATGGATAATCTAATTCAGATAGCACATAATGTAATAATAGGAAAAAATTGTTTGATTGCTGGAGCAGTTGCTATTGCAGGAAGTACTAAAATAGGTAATAATGTAACAATTGCTGGACAAGTGGGTATCATTGACCGTGTTGAAGTTGGTGACAATACTGTAATTGCATCAAAATCAGCTATTTTTAAATCAGTTAAAAGTGGTTCTTTCGTATCTGGTATTCCCGCAAGAAAACATAATGACCGAATACGCCAAGATGTTTTGATTAGTAAATTACCTGAAATTTATAAAAAAATTCGTAAAATTGAATCATTATTAGATGAAAAATAAATCAGAAGAAAAACTTTATCAAAATACAATTAATGAAAAAATTGGAACTGAGGGAATTGGTCTTCACACAGGTTTAAAATCAATGATTACATTTAAACCAGCCCCTGAAAATTCTGGTATAAATTTTAAACGAGTTGATATTAAAAATAGTCCTTTAATCCCAGCAAATATTGATAACGTAATTGATATCGCAAGAGCTACAGTGATCGCAAAAGATAATAATAGAATTCATACTGTAGAACATGTTTTATCTGCTGTGGTGGGATTAGGTATTGATAATATCATAATTGAACTTACTTCAAAAGAACCACCAATTATGGATGGAAGCGCAGAACCTTTCGTCAAATTATTAAAAAAAGTTGGTTTAAAAAAACAAGAGAGTTTTAAAAAGGAAATAATAATAGATAAAGTAGTTAGTTATTCTAATGAGCAAAAAGGAATAGAGCTTCATATTTTACCTTCTCCAAGTTTTCGTATTACATTTATATCTGATTATAATGTTAATACGATAGGAGCCCAGAGTTTTACATTTGATTTTTCTGAAGATAATTATGTAAAAGATATAGCACCAGCGCGAACATTTTGTTTATTTTCAGAAATTATGCCTTTAAAAGAGTTGGGATTAATTAAAGGAGGTTCAACGGATAATGCTTTAGTTTTCATTGATAAGGAAATTAAAAATAATGAATTATCTAAAATATGTGAGATTTTTCAAATAAATTCAGATATTGCTATTGGTAAAAATGGAATTTTAAATAATACAAAACTGCGTTACAAAAATGAACCTGTAAGACATAAGATTTTAGATTTAGTAGGTGATTTAGCTTTATTGGGTAAGCAAGTGAAAGGTCACGTCATAGCAACTAAAAGTGGACATGAAGCAAATGTTGAATTTGCAAAAAAAATAAAAAAGACTTTTGATAATGAAATTAAATCCAATGCATTGAGTTTTGATATACATGATATTTTAAAGATAATGCCTCATAGGTATCCTTTTTTACTTATTGATAAAATAACTGATTTAGAACCTGGTAAAATAGTTAGAGCAGTAAAAAATATTACTATTTCAGAACCTTTTTATAATGGCCATTTTCCTGGTGAACCAATAATGCCTGGGGTTTTAATTTTAGAGTCTATAGCTCAGGCAGGAGGATTTTTACTTTTAAATTCAATTGAAAAACCACAAGATAAATTAGTTTATTTCACAGCTGTGAAAAATGCAAGATTTAAAAAAGCTGTAATTCCTGGTGACCAATTAAAATTAGTAGTTAAATTGTTAAAATTTAAATTGGGAACCTGTAAAATTGATGGTTCAGCATATGTTAGAAATGAATTAGTAGCTAATACAGAAATTATGGCAACTGTTGTTAATAGGAGAAAGTAGACATTTCAATTAAAATTCATAAAACTGCTCTAGTTAGTGATAATGTTCAGTTAGGTAAAAATATTTCAATTGGTGCGTATTCAATTATTGAAAATAATGTTATAATTGGAGATAATACTCATATAAAAGAGCATGTTGTGATTAAGGAAAATACTCAAATTGGGCAAGATTGCAATATTTTCCAGGGAGCAATATTAGGAGAAATACCACAAGATTTAAAATTTGAAAATGAATATTCAATACTAACAATAGGTAATAATACAACTATAAGAGAATATGTTACCATAAATAGAGGCACAAAAGATAGATGCGAAACTACTATTGGTAATAATATTTTAATGATGGCATATGTACATGTTGGTCACGATACAAAAGTAGATGATAATGTCATAATTGCAAATAGTGTTCAAATTGGTGGTCATGTTGAAATAAACCAAAATGCTATCATAGGGGGATCTACACCCATTCATCAATTTAGTAAAATTGGGGCATTTTCAATAATTGGTGGTGGTTTAAGGATTGTACAGGATATCCCGCCTTATATAATAGCAGCAGGTGAACCGTTAAAATTTTCAGGAATAAATTCTATAGGTTTAAGAAGAAATAACTTCAGTGCTGAAGATAGAAAAACTATAAAACATGCTTATAAATACATTTATAAATCTGGTTTAAATAGATCTGAAGCCATTAAAAAAATTGAACATAGTTTTTCTAATAAAAAATTGGTACAATCTATAATATCCTTTATTAAATCTAGTAATAGAGGTATCATATCGTAATTGAAAATTTTAATAAATCTGTTATTTTTGATTAATCTAGTTTTCTCCCAAAATTCCCAATTTAATAAAATTGAAAAAAGTTTAATAATAAATAGTTTCAGTGAAGAAAAAATTTCTTTTTTTGTGAGTTTACAAAAAAATAAAAATAATTTAAGTAAATATTTTTCTACAAATGTGTGGCTATCGGAGAATTTTGGTTTCAATGCTACAATATCTCCTAATATTGATTCTAATAATATAGATTTATATTATAATACTTCCTTTGTTTATATTCCTGAGATATTAAAAAAAAATATTTTCGAAGCTAATTTATCCTTTACAATACATAGACAAAGATTCTATTATTATAAGTCTTATAGGTGGTTTGATTTTAAATTTATTTATAATTTAAATGTAAATGATAACAAATTTAACTTTGGATGGATTTATTTTGAAAAAAGAAATGAAAAACATGTTTTTCATTTTTCTTACAGTAAGCATAGCAATAAAAGAATTAGAACTTTTTTAGGATTCAAATTGTATAAAGATTTAAATAAAATTAATTTTCAACCAAATATTAAAATTGAAATAGGAATATGAAAAAAATTGGAATTTTAGGATCAACTGGATCGATTGGTACTCAAACTTTAGAAGTAATAGATAAAAATTCTGGAAAGTATCAAGTCGATTTTTTAAGTGCAAAAACAAATGCAAAATTACTATGTGAGCAAGCAAAAAAATATAATGTTAAAACTATTTGTATTTTAGATGAAAGTCATTTTGATTTTTGTAAAAGAAAATTACCAGAAGCAGAAATTCTTTTTGGTAGAAAAGGATTGTTAAGTCTTGCCTCAAATAATCAAATAGACTTGATGGTAAATGCGCTTGTAGGCTCTTCAGGTATGCAACCAACTGTTAATGCTATTAATTCTGGTGTTGATGTTGCTTTGTCAAATAAAGAGAGTATGGTAATGGCTGGGTCTTACATAAATGATTTATGTGATAAAAATAATGTTGAAATTTTTCCTATGGATAGTGAACATTCTGCAATTTGGCAGTGTCTAAGAGGCGAATCAATGGATCAAATAAACAAAATTATTTTAACTGGTTCTGGAGGTCCATTTAGAACAAAACCAATTAAAGATTTTGATAACATTCAATTAGAGGATGCACTTAAACATCCAAATTGGGATATGGGGAAAAAAATTACTATTGATTCTGCAACTATGATGAATAAAGGATTAGAGGTTATAGAAGCATACTGGCTTTTTAAAGTTCCAATTGAAAAAATAGAAATTATAGTTCATCCTCAGTCTATAGTTCATTCTTTAGTTGAGTTTATAGATGGATCAATCAAAGCCCAACTAGGCTTGCCAGATATGAAAATTCCAATACAATATGCTTTATCCTATCCTAATCATGACAATATTAAATGGCAGTCTTTAGATTTATCAAAAATAAAACTATTAACATTTGAATCCCCTGATTTGAAAAAATTTCCATGCATTAAATTGGCTTATGATGCGATCAAAAAAGGTGGTTCTCATCCTGTGGCCTTAAATGTTGCTAATGATATTGTAGTTGAATCCTTTTTAAATAGAGATATTTCTTTCAATCAAATACCAAAATTTATTGAAACTGCAATAGAACATCATTCATATATTAATAGTCCAGATTTAAATGATATTAATAATATTCAAACTGAAATTGAAGATATCTTAAAACTAATTATAAAAAAGGGAAGTAGATGATATATTTTTTATCAATAATTTTTGTTTTCTGTACTATTGTGTTTGTTCATGAATTTGGACATTACATTGCTGCTAGATCAGTAGGTATAAGGGTAGAAAAATTTTATTTAGGATTTAATTTTTTTGGTCTTGGTATTAAAAAACAAATTGGAGAAACAGAGTATGGTATAGGTGCATTTCCATTAGGAGGGTATGTAAAGGTATCTGGAATCATTGACGAAAGTATGGATACTGAAACGACAGGAGCAGATCATGAATATTTATCAAAAACTCCATTACAGCAAATATGGTTTTCTTCTGCTGGTGTAATAATGAACTTATTATTATCTTTTTTCTTGTTTACAATGATATTTTTCTTTCAAGGTGTTGCTGAGCCAGACAAATCAGCTAGAATTGGTAATCTTGTTGAAGGATATCCAGCAGACAAGATAGGATTGAAAAATAATGATTTGATTTTATCTGTNAATAATCAACCTGTANCAGATTGGCAAGANATGACAGATAAGATAAAAAATTCTTCTGATATGAAATTATTTTTANANTGGGATAGAGANGGTAAAGTATTTTCTGATTCAATATCAATAAAGTTAGAAAAAACATTAGTTGAAGGTGAGTATCAAAATAAAAGAATAATTGGTATTAGTCCATTATATTCAGAACCAAAAAATATAGGACTTATAAAATCAATTAATCTTGGTTTTAATAGGACTATAGATTGGTTAATATTGACAGCCCAATCTCTTTTCATATTAGCTAAAGGAGATGCTTCCCTAGAGGAAGTTGGAGGTCCAGTTTTAATTGCTAAATTAGCTGGTGATTCAGCTAAAAATGGTGGAATCTGGGCGTTATTAGGCGTAATGGCTATTATTAGTATAAACCTTGCATTTATTAATATTCTGCCTATTCCTGGACTTGATGGTGGACATGCATTAATTTCGATCATTGAAGGACTAGCTGGAANAAAACTTCCATCTAAAATTAAAGTATCTATTCAATCGTTTGGTATGTTAATTTTATTTTCTTTAATTATTTTAGTAATTTTTAATGANATTATGCGTTTGNTATAATTTNGNAGTTAGAGCCTATGTCTATATTACAGGAATTAAAAATTATAAGTTTTGATGATTCTATTAAAAAGAACTTAATAAATAATTACTTCAATTTTAGTGATAGATCATCTAGAGCTGATTACATTTGGTGGATGCTATTTTCAGTAATTATAAATCTTGTTGGAAGTCAACTTGATTTACAGTTATCGATAATTATAAGTATTATAATGATTCCGCCTGGAACAGGAATTAGCATCAGAAGGCTACATGATTCGAATAAATCTGGATGGAACCTACTATGGTCTTTGACAATTATAGGTATTGTTCCACTTTATTACTGGTTGATCTTTAAAGCTGGAGATGAAGAAGATAACGTTTATGGTAGCAATCCATTAGATTTATGAATTATGATTTTGATTAAATATATTTAATTTTTTTCAATAAATATATTTTTTAAGTTCATTGTTAGTTTTCCAACTGATGTATTTTGTTCAATTTTGATAGGTAATTTTTCTTTTTTTGATATCCAAATTGTCATTTGACCTTTGTTTTTAAAAATAGGCTTCCCATTTTTTGAAAATGGCCTTAGTACGTAACATTCAAATTTACCCAAAGAATTTTTAATAATCTCGGTTTTGTAAACTTTTATTGAAATATCTTTTAATTTACCGTTTTCAAAGCTTGTAAAACTGTAATCTTGTATTTTTGAAAAGTCTAAAGTTCGGTAAAAGAAAATTGCACTAATTGGATCATATACTTTTGAATTTATATTAATTTCTTTATTATTAAATATAGCTTTAGATTCCTTGTAATTTATTGCAATATCATGTTTTCTTTTATAATTTCCTTGTTTGATATTTTTTTTTGCTTTCAACAAAGATAAATCTTCATAGTCGACCCAAAGATTAATCAAATCTCTTATCTTATAAAATTTATCGAGAAATTTATTGGTTTTAGTTGTTGATGTTATTTTATAGACAGCTTGATTTGTTAAAGTATCTATTTTAGTTTCAAACCTTGCTTCTCCTGCATTGAATTTTTTAAAATTAATTTCATAGATTAGTTTTTCATTATCAAAATTGCTAAAACAAAAAGATATAGTAATTAAAAAAAATAAAAAGTTTGTTATCATTTTAGTTGAATAATTCTGTAATAATTTTTCTAGATGCGCCAGTATTTTTCATTACATAATTCTTTGTAAGTTTTTTAATATTTAAAATTTTTTCTTCATCGTTTACAAAATTAAAATAATTAATTAATTCTAAATGATTTTTAACGATGAAACCAATTTTTTTCTTTGTCATTTCTACAGCTTCATCTAGTATATTAATATTTGGTCCATACGTAATAATAGATCCATAAATAGATGGTTCTATAACTGAATGAACCCCAGCTTCAAATCCTCCTCCTATGTAGACAAAATCAGCGTATTTATATAAATCTGCTAGAATACCTATTTTATCAACAATTAAACTATTTGGTAAATTATTATTTTGTTCTGAACTATACAATTTAGATATTATGCTAATTTTTTTTAATTTTTTTTGAAGTTCACTAACAGATTGTCTATCAACTTCATGTGGAACGATTATTAATTTTATTTTTTTATCCATTAAAGATTTATCACCATTTGGGAAATATGTTTTAAGAAAATTAAAAATGATTTTATAATCAGATTTTAATATGCTACCCATTATAATTTTTTTTGATTGATTAGTTGTGTTTTTAAAAAAAATAAATTTATTTTTTTTCATTCTTTGATTAATTTGATCGAACCTACTATCTCCAGTTGTTTTAACTATATTAGAATTGACTAATTCATTTATATTTTTTGATATTCTTTTTGAAGGTGATAGTATTTTATCAAATTGTTTAAAAAGTAGTTTGTTAAAATTTTTAAAAGGAAATTTTAAACGATTTGATTGTTTATATAGATTAGCATTAATAAAAAAAATTTTTATTTTTAAAAACTTTGCCATTAAAATATGTGAAGGCCAAATATCATGTCTGTTTATTATATAATAATCTGGTTTAATCTTTTTAAAAAAAATATAACTGGACAATACAAAGTCGAAAGGATGATAACAAAAGCAGTCATATAAATTTTGAACAGGTTGTTTTTTGAAAATAGTTGGTGAAAAAAAAGATTGAACTATATAAAATTTTTTTTTATCGATTAAAGATAATATAGGAACTAATTGTTCAAATTCTCCTGCTGAAGCTGCATGAAATAAAACAGTTTTTTTATTTAAATTATTTTTTTTAATCTCCCTTGCTGCTGAGTTTATTGAAAACCAAAGATCATTCCAATGTTCTCCGATTTTAGAATTAAAAAAAGAGCTTAAAAGAAGTATAAACCATATTATTGGTGTTAATAAAATGTAAACTATGTAAATAAACATATTGTAATTACAAATTATTAATTATCATATCAGCGAATTCTCTAAATGCGCCATCTCCACCAGCTCTTTTTGTAATATAATTTGGTTTAAATAAATTTAAAATAGGACTATTAGGGGGCATAGCAGAAAATCCAACCTCCTTCAAAAGTTTTAGATCATTGATATCATCACCTATGAAAGCTAAGTTTTCTAAATTTAAATTAAATTTTCTACACAAAGATTTTGCTCGTTTATATTTATCTTTTTCACCTAGATAACAATGTTTAATATTTAATTTCAGGGATCGTGCTCTTGCAGCACTACAATTTTCTGAACTTATAATTACAGTTTCTAGATTATTTTTTTTTAATATTTCAACTCCCATGCCATCATATGTAGAAAAACTTTTGAAAGCAAAACCATTTTCATTATAATAAAATTTACTATCTGTCCATACTCCATCAATATCAGTTAAAACTAATTTAATATGATTTAAACTTTTGTTTACCATTCAATATCAGCTTCTTTGATTACTTTATCAGTTTTAATAGCAATTTTAGTTTTTTTACCAATTATTTTATTAAACTTCATTGGAGATATACCATTGCCTGGTCCTTTTGTGGTTATCATATCTTTAGTAACAATAGTACCTTTTGGCATTTCAATTAAACTTACAATACTTTTGCCTAGTTTTTTAAAAATTGGTTTTTCGGAATCTTGCACAGTTTTTTCAAAAGAACCTAAAGCTTGTTCAACGTGTCTGATATCTCTAACCATTTTTTTAAAACCCAGAGGTTCTAATGATGCTGCATGGTCTCCACCTTTCATAGTTCTATCTAATGTAAAATGTCTTTCGACTATTTTTGCTCCTAATGCTACTGATACTGTTGGAATTGCAATTCCTAATTCATGCCCAGAATAACCAATTACAGCATCTGGAAAATTCTTTTTATATGTTTGAATTACGTTTAAGTTAATTTCTTTAAATTTAGCAGGATAAGTAGAAGTGCATTGTAAAATTGATATTTTATTATTGTAATTTAAAATCAACTCATATGCTTTCTTTACAATTTCCAAATCTGACATTCCTGTAGATAATATAACTGGTTTGTTTTTTTTTGCAGTGTGTTCAAGTAATGGAAAATTTGTAAGGTCAGCAGAAGCCATTTTAAAAAAAGAGACTCCTAAATTATCTAAAAAATCAATACTTTCTTCATCCCAACCCGATGCACAAAAAAGTACATTTTGAGTTAGTGAAAAATTAAATAATTCTTTATAATCTTGTTCGGATAGTTCTAAAGCTTTTTTATGTTCACCATAAGTTTTTCCAAAACTATTTGGATTATCATATGGCATTTCTAAACCTTCTTTTGTTAATATTCTAGAAATGGATCTTTTTTGAAATTTGACAGCATTTGCTCCAGCATCAGCAGCTTTACTAATTAATTCTTTAGCTATTTTAACATCACCTTGATGGTTTATACCAATTTCTGCTATTATAAAGGCAGGTTGGTTATCTCCAATTGTAAAATCATTTAATTTGATTGTTGCCATTGTTCTCCAATTTATCTATTATTATAAGCGTAAATTAAAAATTATTAATTAAATCTTTTAGAAATTTCTTCTAGAATGAAAAAATCAAGTTTTGTATCAATTTCTATTGAATATTTCTCATCAAAGATTACGTAGCCAATTTTGCCACCAAGACGATTTTTATATTTAATGAAGTTTGATTTTTTAAAGATATATAAAGAGCCGTTTTCAATAAAATTAATATCATTTATTTTTATATCTTGTCTTCTTGGTCTATTTAAAAATTCATGATTGGGTTTTGCAATTCCATTTGAAACGTTCCAAATAAAATTATGGGTTGGAGATAATGATAACAGTGAATCATAATTATTTTTTAAAAAATGGATAATTGCATTATCAATAGAATTGTTTGGTCTAAATGGACTAGTGGGTTGTAGTAATATTATTATATCGGGTTCAATATCAATATTTTGTAGGGCATGTTCAATAGCACTTTCTGTTGATGCTCCATCACCAGATATTCTTTTTGGCCTATCTATAACTTTTGCGTTATATTTTTCAGATATATTTTTTATTTCTGAATCATCAGTTGTTACATATGTTTCAGTAACTAATTTTGATGAAAGGGAATACTCAATTGTATGAGCAACTAAGGGTTTGTCTAAAAATTTTTTTATATTTTTTTTAGGTACTCCCTTACTTCCTCCTCTTGCTGGAATGATTGAAATTATATTCATTAATTTTAATTTTGCTAGTATTGTATCTACAATTTAATTTATTAAATATAAACTATAATAACACAATAAAGTATTAATAAGTTATATAATTAATATATTGAAATAACAAAGGAGATAAATTTGGAAAAGTCCATATCGTTATCAAATCTAGAAAAGTTTAACAAAGAATTTAATTCGAGTAAAACAAAAAAAATTGCAAGAAATGCATTAATAAGAAGCGATATTAATAATATTGCAATGGATTGGAATGGTTTTAGAACTATAGATCATACATATTCAAATATAATTTCAAATGAAATGGATAAGGTTACCAACCAAAAAGCATCTGGACGATGTTGGGGTTTTGCTGGATTAAATCTAATGCGTATTCAATTAGCAGAAAAGTACAATATTAAAGAATTTGAGTTTTCACAAAATTATTTTATGTTTTGTGATAAATTAGAAAAATCCAACTATTTTTTGGAAAATATTTTAAAAACTTTAAATGAAACATATGATAGCAGAATTATGATGTATCTTTTAGATAGCCCTATTGAAGATGGGGGACAATGGGATATGTTTGTAAATCTAATTGAAAAATATGGTGTAATGCCTCAATCAGTGATGCCTGAAAGTTTTCAAAGTAGTAGTTCAAGAATGATGAATCGTTTTATTACAAGGAAATTAAGAGAATTTGCATACTTATTAAGAAAAAACTACGATGAGGGAAAAAATATTAATGATTTAAGAAAAATGAAAGAATCTATGTTATCTACGGTTTATTCAATGCTNTGTATTTGCCTAGGAGATCCTCCAAAGCAATTTGATTGGCAAATAATTGATAAAAAGAAAAAATTTCATAGATTTAAAAATATTAATCCATTAGAATTTTACAAAAAGCATGTTAATATTAAATTAAAAGATAAAGTNTGTTTGATTAATGCACCAATGTCAAATAAAAATATGAATGAGTTATATACTGTAAATTNTTTAGGAAATGTAGTTGATGGAGAGATTATAAAGTATGCTAATGTTGATATAGAGGTTATGAAAAAAGCAGCAATTAAATCAATAAAGAATAATGAAGCTGTTTGGTTTGGTTGTGATGTTGGAAAAATGTTTCATCGAACATTAGGTGTTATGGATATGGATCTCTATGATTATGAATCTATTTTTGAAACAAATTTTCAAATGGATAAATCAAAACGATTGGAATATGGTGATAGTTTAATGACTCACGCAATGCTTTTTACAGGTGTGGATTTAAAAGACGGAAAATCTATTAAATGGAGAGTTGAAAACAGTTGGGGTACAAAAGGGGGAAATAAAGGGTATTATTTAATGACTGATTCTTGGTTTAATGAATACAATTATGAAGTCGTTGTTGATAAAAAATATTTACCAGAAAAAATAGTTAAAATATTTAGTAAAAAACCTATTGGTTTAGATCCTTGGGATCCAATGGGATCATTAGCCAAAAAAATCTGAGTTAGAATTTTAAAAAAAATGCTCTAATTTTTTTAAATCATTTTTGAAAGTTAATTTGAAATTTTTTTNACTNCCCTTAATAATTTTACAATCATAATTAAACTCTTTCAAAACGCTAATATCATCTGTAACATTTTTATCTAACTTTTTATGACAATTCAGAATTGTATTATAGTGAAATGCTTGAGGAGTCTGGAGACAATAAATTAAATCACGATTTGGAATTTTTAATATATTTTTTCTAGAATTCACAATAGCGATAGTATCAGTAATAGGCATACCAGGGCACACTGCTACATTGTTTTTAAGTTCTAATAGACAATTATTAATAATTTCATTATTAACAAAAGGACGTGCTGCATCATGAATTAAAACATTTGTAGTACTTTTAGGACATGCCATTAAACCTATCAATGAAGAGTCTTGTCTTCTTTCTCCACCTTTAATGATTTTACAGTCTTTGATAGATTTTTTTATTTCATTTAAATAATCATTATGAACTACTACTATAACTTCATCAATTTTTGCGTGATTAACGAATGTGTCCACTGAATATTCTAGGATCATTTTATCTTTTAAATATTCAAACTGTTTTGGTTTGTCCCCTTTGAACCGGTTTGAATTTCCTGCGGCAAGTATAATAGCTATATTCATATTTTTTATTTTTTAATTATCATTAAATTTAACATAATTTAAATTTAATTAAATATGAATTTTGATAAAGCATATATTATAGGAATACCNCAATTAACNCCATCAAGAATAAANAAGTGTTTTGAAAAATTTGAAGAACAAAATATTGCTGTAGAATTATGGCAAGGAATTAATGGATCAGAAGTAGATATTGAAAAATATAAGAAAGCAGGATATTTNTCAAACGATTTTAAATTAAAAATGCCTGGAAGTTTAGGTTGTTTANTNAGTCATGTAACTCTTTGGGAAAAATTATATGAAGATCCAAATTGTAATGTAGCTTTAATTTGTGAAGATGATATTCTATTACATAAAAATTTTTTAAAAAAATTGGATNATATACCTTGGAGTGAAGTCCCGACTGATTGGGATATTATTAAGTTATCATATCACGGTTTAGATGGTTTCAATATTTCACAAAATATTATGAAACCTAATGATAATCCCAAAAAAGGAGCAAATAGCGGTACATTTTGTTATTTATTAAAGGCTTCAAGCGCTAAAGTATTAAAAAAAATATTATTACCATATAATGGTAGAATATCTATGGATGTTATATTACGAAAAAACTTTAAAAGTTTTAATCCATATTTAATATCTAATCGTATTGCGACTGAACTAAGGTACAAACATTCAATTAGAAAAGAACTAAATTTTTCTGCTAAAAAATTAAAATGGTATCAAAAATTATATATGCTTTTAAGTAAAAAATTTTTCTCTTAGATTGNGTTATTATTAATACAATCTTTTAATTGGAATACTTTTTCCTCAGCTATTAAATTTTCAACAAATAGTTTTTCTCCGATATTATCGTGTTTTTCACCTTTTTTTAATATTTTCATATTTATTATTTTTTTAAAAAAATAATTATCATAATAATGTTCTTTAGATTTTTGAAAAAAATCAAAACCATGAATGATAATCTTATCATAATTTTCAATAGCCCATAAAATAGAGTTTAAACCAGTTGTTGGACGCTTAATTTTAGAAATCAATTCATAGTCTTTCATTTTTTCTTGGCTTGTTAATTCNTATTCANTTGGATTTAATCCAATTCTATGTGATGTTCTAGCTTTAATTTTCTCTAAATTATTATTTATTATTTCAAATGGTACAAAAACTATAATTTTTTTTGGTAGTATAGTAGGTACTCTTAAATTTTGATTTCCTCCATTAAACCAAATTGATGTCTTTGCACCTACAAATTTTTCGTAATTATTTATTTTATAATTATTAATTCTTGCGACGGTTTGAAATTTATCAATTTCATCACCTAGTTTATTTTTTAAAATTGATGGACCATTACCTATGATTAAAATTGTTTTATTTTTCATAAATCGATTTTGAGGGGAACATTTCTTTTAAATACTTAGCTGATATTTTTCTAGCAGATTCTTTAACTCCTGGACTGTCATTTACACAAAAAGTTAATGGTTTATAATTGATTACAGCGTTGAACTTACTAATTATTTTTTTATCAGATAAATATAATGGAATGAAAACATAATCTCTTTTTCTCCTTATTATAGGAATTTTATATCTTAAAAAGTTTTTTCTATATGGTGGTACATAAAATGGTGTATTTATTTTATTAGCTATTGAGTAAAATGCATAAAGTGACATGATCCAAGTATCTGTGTTATCTCTAAATTGATTATTNAGTGTTTGATTAAAAANATTATTAAACTCTTTTTCTATTTTTAGTAGAANATTTTTGTTTAATGATTTAATTGAGTGAATTAAATCATAGTTGATAATAATTCCATACTTGTCATAGATCAATTTTCTGCTATTAAATACCGCTTTNCTATGAGGATTATTAATTTCACTAGAATTTGGATTAATAAGTTCAATTAAATTGTCTGATTTTTTTTTAGATGTGAATATTTTTGGAGTATTAGAGTCATGGAAAAAATCTTCCTTTTTGCAGCTTCTGCCAATGAAAAAATCATCATTAAAGGATAAAAAATTTTTAGATAAACCATTTATATGATGCAATCTCATTTCAATTGCATTTGAATTAAATGTTGGTAAATGATTATCATTATCGAAAATATCTTTGTGATCTATAATTTCAAGATTACTTTTATTTGAATTTAGCCAACTGGGTTTTTGATCATCAGTAACTATAAATATTTTTCTGACCCAAGGACAGAATTTATATATAGATCTTAATGAAAATTTTAACTCATCATTATCTTTNAATCTTTCTTTCCCGCTTACTTCATTAGATTTATGNATAGAATTATATTTTTTTAAAGTNTGATTTTTTTTAGAAGTCCAATTATTATCTGAACCATTAACCCAAGTATAAACTATATCAACTGGAAAATTATGTTTATTGCTCATAACTCGACTTATTTGGATACATTTTTTCTAAAAATTTTTTAACTATGATATCAAGATTGGGATTTTTACTATTCCAATCATTGAGACAAAAAGTTAANGGAGAATATTTTTGAATNAGAAATAAATATTTTTCAATTTTTTTTAAAGGCCAATTTAGNTTTATGAATCCATAATCTAATTTGATATTCAATAACGTATATATATTATTGATAAAATCTATTTTTTGTATTTTTTTAATTTTTGATAACTTTACTTTTTTTAAAGCAATTGAATAATATGCATGTAAAGATATCATCCAAATATCTGAAGGATCTCTTAATTGATTTTGCGAAGTTTGTTTACATTCATTTGAAAATACTCCTTCAATTTCATAAAGAATATTCTTATTTAATGATTTAACTGAGTGCATTAAGCTTTGATTAATCAATAAATGATATTTATCATAAATTAATTTTCTACTGTTTAATAAAGCAAAAGCGTGAGCATTTAATCTCTTAAAAAAAGGGTATTTTAATCTAAATCGTAATTTTATTTTAGAAACAGATTTACTCATGTAGAGTTTAGGAGAGCCNTCATNGTGNAAAAAGTCACTTTTTAATGANGGTCTGCCAATAAAAAAATCATCATTAAATGATAAAAAACTATTGGATAGTCCATTAATATGATGCAACCTCATCTCAATTGCATTTGAATTAAATGTTGGTAAACAATTAGAATCATCAAACAAATCTCTATGATCTATAATTTTAAGATTACTTTTATTAGAATTCAGCCAACTGGGTTTTTGATCGTCNGTAACTATAAATATTTTTCTAACCCAAGGACAATATTTTTCAACTGATCTAATAGAATACTTTAGTTCTTGATTATCTTTGAATCTTTTTTCGCCAATAATATCTGAAGTTTTATAATGGTTCCCAAGTTTATTTAGTAATTTATTTTTTTTTGAAATCCATTTTTCTTCTTTACCATCAACCCACATATAAACCACATCTACTGGAAAATTTTCCATTTTAATATTCATTTTAATTTATTTTTTAAATCAGTTTTTAATTATTGAATTGTAAATCATATAATTTTTTATATTCTAAATTATTCTTAATTAATTCTGTATGAGATCCAGTTTCAATAATTTTTCCATTGTTTAAAACAATAATCTTATCAACTTCATTTATTGTAGTTAATCTATGTGCTATAATTATTACTGTTCTATTCTTTATTAATTTTGAAAAGGCTTTTTTTATTTTATTTTCTGATTTTGTATCCAAATTTGAGGTAGCTTCATCTAAAATAATAATAGGGGGATTTTTCAATAATGCTCGTGCAATTGATAATCTTTGGCGTTGACCTCCAGAAAGNTTTTGACCTTTTTCNTGTAAAAGTGTATCATATTGANTAGGTAAATTCATAATAAATTCATGTGCATTTGATGATTTTGCAGCATCTATTACTTGTTGTTTAGAAATGTGATTTAAACCATAAGCAATATTATTGTAAACTGTATCATTAAATAAAATTGTATCTTGAGTTACTATACCCATTAATGACCTCAAAGATTGAATTTTTATATTATCAATATTTTTNCCATCAATAGTAATTTGCCCAGATGATGGATCATAAAATCTAGGAATTAGATCAGCTAAGGTTGATTTCCCAGAACCACTAGCTCCAACCAAAGCAACCTTTTCATTTTTTTTAATTTTTATATTAATATTGTTTAACTTAAAGTTAGATTTGGTATCATATTTAAAGTTTACATTTTTAAATTGAATACAATCTTTTAACTTATCAATTTGTTCAGAATTTATGTTATTTTTAATTGTAATAGGTTGATCTAATATCATAAATACTCTATCTGCTGAAGCTAAACCTAATTGAATTTTTGTGTTTATATTTGCAAGTTTTCTAGCTGGTTGCATCAAGGCAAATAATAAGATTATAAATCTCATAAAATCACCAGGCGGAATGCTATTACCTTGTAAAACNGAAGAACCACCATACCAAAGCAAAATAACACCTATTGAGACTCCAATTAAATCATTTATCGGAATAGTTAAATGACCTAGTTTGGATTGGCGAAAAACTAATTTGAAATATTTATTATTTTGCAAATTGAATCTATTTAATTCAAATTTTTCATTATTAAATGCNTTTACAATTTTAATACCATTAATACTGTCATTTAAAACGTTCATCAATCCAGCAATTTGTTTGCTCGATCGTTTTGCTTTTCTTCTTATACTTTTACCAATTTGAACTATTATAATTCCAGAAATGATAATTGTTGGTAAAGTAATTAATGTCATTTTTGGGCTTATAATAATTAGTAAAATAAGAAAAAATAGTATATTGATTGGTTCAACAATTAATTTTTGAATTGTATCAGCAAAAGCAAGTCTCATTGACCCAACATCATTAATTAGAATGGATGTAATTTCACTTGATTTAAATTTTTTATAAAATGAAATAGGTAAAGATGTAATATGCGAAAACATACCAGATCTAATATCTTTTATCATCTTATTTTGAATATATGTAATTGTAATATTGTTTATGTAAAAAAATATATTTTTGAATAGATATATTAAAAAAAGTATAATACATATAGACTTGAGTTGATCTGATGGTGAACCCATTCCAATTAAGCTATTTGTAATTTCTTTTAATTTTAAATTTAAACTAGTTGAATTTTCTATTTTTGGATCCAATACAAATGATTCACTTGTAGGAATCAAAATTTTATTTATAAGTGATCCAATCATCCAAATCGATGCAGAATTTAGAATAACATAAAAGAATGATGAAAAAATTGAAAAAATTAGTAAAAATTTATATGGTTTCGCGTATTTAAATACTCTTTTATATGTGTTATTCATAATTTAAATATGCCATCACCTTGTCGAATTAATTTTATATTATTTTCATCTAGCATAATAATTGTTGAACCGTTTGAGGATATATTGTTTTGATTTTTATCTTCAAAAATTTTTATTTCAGGGTAATTATTTTCAATATCTTCAATTTTGTTTAACGGAGTATGACCGTTTTTGTTTATACTTGTAGTGATTAGTGGTTTTTTTAAACGTTCGACTAGTTTTAATGGGAATTTATGATTTGGTATTCTAATACCAATGAATTCAGAACCATAAGTTACAAGATCAGATAATATTGATTTTCTTTTTTTAATTAGGAAAGTAAATGGTCCTGGTAAATATTCACTAATTTTTTTTAAGTTTTTTCCTGAAATTATCGCATATTTTTGAATTTCAGATAAATTGGCAATAATTATGCTTAGTGGTTGAGTCCTTCCTTTGAGTTGATTTAATTTAGTAATGGACTCATCATTAGTTGCATCAACTCCAAACCCATAAAGAGTGTCTGTTGGATATGCAATTATTTCACCTTTATTTAATGTATCAACAGCAAAATTGATTGATCGTTCATTTGTTGGACTGATCATCTATCTCCATTTTCTGTGAAACCAAAAAAATTGTTCTGGATATTTTTTAATTTCATTTTCTAACAAATAATTAAATTTTTGATTAATTAATATACTAGATTCTTTAATATCTTGAGCAAGATTTTCTATGATTAATTTTTTAAATGAAATCTCATATTTATTATTTGATTTTAATATACAGAATCCTACAAACATTGGAACCTTTGCTTTTAAATGAAATAAAGATGGGCCTATTGGAGAAGACGTTTGTTTTCCAAAAAAAGTGACTGGAACCCCAGATTTGCCAGCATATTGGTCAATTGCCAAACCAAGATAATTTTCTTTTAATACCTTAAACATTTTACTAATAGATTCTTTTTTAAAAATTATATTAGCTTTTGTTTGTTTTCTTGCCCAAGTAAAAAATTTATTTGCTCCCTTATTTCTTTGAACTTGAGCTATAAGTACTAAGTTCAAATCATTAACATTAAAAATTGGTTGGATTAATTCCCAATTTCCGAAATGAGCAGTAAGTATTATCCCTGATTGATGATCGGATAGAATTTTTAATGATTCTTTATCAAAAGAAATAATTTTATTTAGTTTTCTTTTATTAAAATACGGCATACTTAAAAACTCAAAAAGTATTTTGCCAAAGTGCTTATATGTATCGTTTAGTATTTTTAGATGTTCATTTGGATTCAAATTAGGAAAACTTTGTTTGATATTTTTTAAAGCAACATCTTTTCTTTTTTTTATAAAAATTTTAACAAAAACACCAAAGTAAGAACCTATTTTCAATGAAATTTGTCTAGGTATATTACTTATTAAAAAACTAATTATTCGCAATGAAAAATACGTTATGTGATCAGTTAATTTGTATCGTTGGGAATTAATTGAAAAGTTGCCTTTTTTTTATTACGTTTAATATAATAAAATAATAATAAATTATTGCAATNTTATATAACTTAAAATTTTAATTATGTAACTTTTGTTATGTTATGCGAAAAATAAAATTCTTTATATATTTTTTAATTCTTTATATATTTTTTAATTTCAACAGTTTTTTCATCAGAACAAACAGTATTTATTATACCTATTAATGGTGATATTGATATGGGTCTTCCTTACGTTGTAAACCGAGGTATTGATCAAGCTGAAAATGATGATGCAAAATTAATAATTTTTGATATTGATACTTTTGGTGGTAGGGTAGATGCTGCTACTAAAATAAAAGATAGTATCCTTGGAACTAAAATTCCTACAGTAGCATTTATTAANAGAAGAGCTATATCAGCTGGAGCATTAATATCATTATCTTGTGATTCAATATATATGACNAGTGGTGCAACAATTGGAGCAGCAACAGCTGTTGATTTACAGGGTAATAAGGGATCAGAAAAAGTTATATCTTACATGAGAGAAGAAATGGCATCAACTGCTGAAGCTAATGGTAAATCAAGAGAAATTGCAGCAATGATGGTTGACGAATCTTTAGAACTAGATTTTTATGTTACCTCATTTGGCGATACTTTAAATAGCACTGATATTGAAGGTTTTAAGGTTGATAAACTAGTTACTTTAACAACTAAGGATGCATTAAAATTAGGATTTGCGAATGAAACCTTTGAAAATATAGAATCATTAATTGATTACTTAGGTTTTGACAATAGTCAAACTAAAAAAATAACTTCAACGTGGTCTGAAGAGTTAGTTCGTTTTTTAACAAATCCAACAGTAGCGCCACTTCTTATGTCATTGGGTTTTTTAGGTTTATTATTTGAAGTAAAATCACCGGGATTAGGTTTCCCTGGTATTGCAGGTATAATATTTTTAACACTTTTTTTTGGTTCACATTTTCTAGTTGGATTAGCAGATATTATTGAAATAATTTTATTATTTTTTGGAATACTATTAGTAATTTTAGAAATTTTAATCATACCAGGTTTTGGTATAGCTGGAATAACNGGTGGGGGATTAATCTTGTGGAGCATTTTTTATATGCTTCTTGGTGAATACCCCAGCGCNCAAGATTATAGTGATGCTTATTTCGGTTTAAGTATTGCAACGATAGGAGCTATNGCTGCTGGAATTTTATTATTTAAAATTATTACTGAGAGTAAATATTACTCACAAATTATAGAATTTAAACCTCAAAGAAAACAAGATGGATATTCAATTTCTAAAGGTTTTGAAAAATTTGTCGGTAAATCTGGAATATCAACTACAGATTTGCGACCATCAGGTAAAATAAATATTGATAATCAGATATTTCAGGCAATATCAACAGGTGATTATATAAACAAAAATAGCAAAATCATAGTTTTAAGAATTGATGAAAATCAAATGGTAGTAGCTATGAAAGATAATAAAACAACGTAAGAGGGAGATTTAATTATGCCATTCTTTTTAATACCAACATTATTTTTTATTTTAGTCTTTTTATATTTTGTTCCTTTAGGAATTTGGATACAGTCAGGTGTATCAATAGGCTGGGGTAAGGTAGGNATGTTAAAATTAGTTATAATGAGAATTCGTAAAATTCCTCCATCATTGGTAGCAAATTCAATTATTAATTTACATAGAGCAGGATTAGATTTTGTAACCTCAGAAGAACTTGAGACTCNCTTTTTGGCTGGTGGAAATATTACAAATGTAGTTGATGCTTTNATTGCTGCTGATAAAGCAAATATTGAATTAAATTTTCAAAATGCAACTGCAATNGATTTAGCTGGTAGAGATGTTAAAGAAGCAGTCCAAACCAGTGTTTACCCCAAAGTAATTGATTGTCCAAAAGAAGCAAAAGTATCTGCTGTTGCAAAAGATGGTATTGAAATCAAAGCTAAAGCAAGAGTTACTGTGAGAACTAATATAGAGCAATTAGTTGGTGGTGCAACTGATGATACTGTGATAGCTAGAGTTGGTGAAGGTATAGTAAGTGCAATTGGGTCAGCACAATCATACAAAGATGTTTTAGAAAATCCTGATAATATTTCAAAAGCTGTATTATCAAGAGGATTAGATTCTGGTACAGCATATGCAATTTTATCAATAGATATTGCAGATGTAGATGTNGGTAGAAACATAGGAGCACATTTAGAAGCTGATCAAGCNGAAGCAGATAAAATGGTTGCCCAAGCAAAAGCAGAAAGCAGAAGGGCTATGGCTGTGGCACAAGAGCAAGAGATGAAAGCTAAAGTCCAAGAGATGAAAGCTAAAGTAGTAGAATCCGAAGCTAAAGTCCCACTAGCTATGGCGCAAGCATTTAAAGATGGCAATTTAGGCGTTTTTGATTATTATAATATGCAAAATATTCAGGCTGATACAAGTATGAGAACTTCGATATCTGATGAAGATAATGTTGATAAAGATCAAAATATAAATCAAGATAAAAAATGATTTATACAGCTGAATTCAATGGATTAGGATTAATAGTTTTTCTAATTTGGTTTATTGCATCTTCTTTATTACAAAAGAATAAAAAAAATAATAAAGATTCAATCNAACTTGATGATAAAGATGAAAATTCTAATTCATTTTCAATGCAAGATTTAAGAAGTTTATTTGATAATTCATTAAATAAATTAAAAACAGATAGTAATTTTGCAATGGAATCAGATAATAATTATGATGTTGATTCAGAAAATTTGGATAGTGATAAAGTAAACGAAAATATTGATTATACTGATTTTAATCAAAAAGAAAAAGAAATTGATTCTGAGAATACCAATAAGATTCAATTTAGTACAAAACTACAAGGTCATTCTNAATCCAATATAAATTCAATTATAGGTAAAAAAAATAAAATAAATGTTCCTAAAAATTTGAATAGAGTTTTTAAAAGTAAAAATGAGCTTCGAAAAGCAATTTTATTAAAAGAAATATTAGATAAACCAAAAGCCTTAAGAAAGTAATTTTCTATACAAACAAAATTTTTTTAATTCTTCATTGAGTTTTGATATTGAATGATCATTTATAATAACATAATCAGCGAGTTTCTTTTTTTTTTCTTCATCTAATTGAAGATTAATACGTTCTAAGATCTTTTCCCTTGGCAAATTTAGTCTCATTGCGGATCTTTCTATTCTCANATCTAAATTCGCGGTAATTAACAAGGTTGAATCAAATAAATTCTGTAAATTNGCTTCAAATATTAAAGCTGCATCAACTATGAATAAATTATAATTATTTTTAACACTATTTATTTTTTTTTCTATTAGTAAATAAATTTCAGGCCACATTATACCATTTAAAATAGATTGTTCTTTTTGGTTTAAAAAAGCTCTGTTAGCTAATTCCTTTAAGTTTAAAGTACCTGATTTTGTTTTAAGATCATTTCCAAAAGCATTGCATATTTTATGTTGAAGTGCAATTGAATTCATCAAGTGTTTTTTTGACTCTTTATCAGCATCAAAAATAAAGGTATTTTTATTATTAAAAAATGAAGTTGCTGTACTCTTACCTGAACCAATACCACCAGTGATACCAAGTTTATACATTTTTTTTTGAATCAATTAAATGAAAAATATCTTTTTTGACTTTTTCAATTTCATTTTCACCATCAATAAAACTAATGATACCTTTGGATTCGTAAAAATTTATTAAGGGTTTAGTTGCATTGTGATAAACTTCTAACCTTTTTTTGACTGTGTCTTCTTGATCATCAATTCTAATTATCAATTTTTCTCCGGTAATATCATCAATTTCATCTTTTATCGGTGGATCAAATTTTACATGGTAAGTTCTTCCTGAGGCTGGATGTATTCTTCTTCCACCCATTCTATCAATGATTAACTTATCATCCACATTAATTACAATTACCAAGTCTAAATTTTGGTTTAGCTGATGTAAAAGTTTTTCTAGACCTTCTGCCTGCGTTATTGTTCTAGGGAAACCATCCAATATATATCCTTTTTTACAATCAATANTGTTTAGCNTGTTTTCCATCATATTTAAAATAATTTCATCAGGAACCAAATTGCCTGAATCCATAAAACTCTGAGCTTTTTTGCCTAATGATGTATTATTTTTTAAATGTTCTCTTAGCATGTCACCTGTTGAAATCTGAGGGATAGAGTATTTAGTAACTAAAAATTTTGATTGTGTCCCTTTTCCTCCTCCTGGAGGTCCTAATAGTAGTAATTTCATGTTTTACCTTNNTTTAATTTATATTAATATTCCAGCAATGCAGGCAGTAATCCATGATGCTAAAGCTCCACCTATCATTGCTTTGAANGCTAATAATGATAATTCTTTTCTTCTGTTAGGAGCCATAATTGCCAAACCACCAATTTGGATTCCTATTGATCCAAAATTAGCAAATCCACATAATGCATAACTTGCNATAACAGCTGTTCTNTTTGAAATTTCGCCATTTAAAACATATGTTCTTAAATCATCATAAGCGATTAATTCTGTAAGTGCTAGTTTTTTACCCATTAAAGTTCCCATTATTTCAGCCTCTGACCAAGGTACTCCCATTGTNTAAGCTAATGGTTTAAAAAATAAGCCCATAATGTCCTCTAATGAAGTATTTAAAAAACTTAAAATATAATTTATCATTGCCACAAATGAAATGAACGCGACCAACATTGCAGCAATATTTGCAGCTAATTTTAAACCATCTGTTGCTCCACGTCCTAATGCATCTAAAGCATTCGCATCATTGCTTTTAATATTTACATTTAGATCGCCAAGTGTATCTGANTTTTCTGTTTCAGGATATATTATTTTTGCNATCACTAAAGCAGCTGGTGCTGACATTACAGATGCTGCAAGAAGATGTCCAGCAATACCAGGTATATCTTGTAGCCACATTACATACAATGCAAGGACTCCTCCAGCNGCTGTTGCAAAACCTCCAGTCATAACTGCCATTAATTCAGATTTTGTCATATTATTAACAAAAGGTTTAACCATCAAGGGAGCCTCAGTTTGACCTACAAAAATATTTGCAGATACAGACAAGGTTTCNGAACCGCTTGTACCCATAGTTTTNTGCATCAATTTTGCAATATATTTAACAATATATTGAATTATTCCAAAATGATATAAAACGCACATCAAACTTGAAAAGAAAATTATTGTGGGTAAAGCTCTAAACGCAAAATTTATTAGTCCAACGTGAAATCCAACATCTGGAACAAATGATCTAAATAAAAAATCACTACCAGCATCTGAAAAGCTTATTAGCTTAGTTATAGCTTTATCCATTTGACTAAAAATAGGTTTTCCAACCGGAGATTTTAATATAAGTAANGCGAAGGATAATTGTATGCCTAATCCCCAACCAATTAATTTGTAATTTATTTTCTTTTTATTATTTGACAACAAAAAAGCTATACCTAAAAGTATAATTATTCCTACAATTCCCATATTTTCTCCATTATATTTTAATTTAAAACGGTTTAAAACAATTTCTACATCTTGCTTCATATTTATCTGA
Source organism: Fidelibacterota bacterium (assembly GCA_002703375.1). Classification (GTDB taxonomy): domain Bacteria; phylum Fidelibacterota; class Marinisomatia; order SCGC-AAA003-L08. The sequence goes on from NZTO01000015.1 coordinate 37,617, forward strand.
TTCACCAACAACAATTTGGTTAGATTCAGATGAAATTCTTTGACTATAACTAGCTGGATCACCACATTTAACACAAATAGCTAATACTTTTGTGACATATTCTGCACTNATCATCAATTCAGGCATTGGACCAAATGATTTTCCTAAATAGTCTTTATCAAGACCAGCCACAATAATNCTTTTACCAGAGTTAGCTAATTTATTTGATACTTTGACGATTGAATTTGAAAAAAATTGTGCTTCATCAATACCAAAAACATCTGCTTTATCTAAGTNTTCCAAAATTGAATTTGGATTATCAATGGGTATAGATCTTATTTTTCTTTTATTATGTGAAATAATATAAGTTTCATCGTATCTATNATCTATAACTGGTTTAAAAATTGCTACTCTTTGTTTAGCAATTTGAGCTCTAACTAATCGTCTAATTAATTCTTCTGTTTTACCACTAAACATAGATCCACAAATTAATTCGATCCATCCACTTTTTTGAGGTGTAAGTGTCATTTTATATTTTTTCTTTCGTTAAGAAGTGCTTTCATTTTAGTACGCAATATATCAATTGCAACGTGATTTTTACCGCCTTCTGGTATAATAATATCTGCATATTTTTTTGTTGGTACAACAAATTGTTCGTGCATCGGTCTAACAGTACTATAATATTGATCAGATACTGATTCGAAAGTTCTATTTCTTTTATTTATATCTCTTTTTAGTCGTCGAATTATTCTTATATCATCATCAGTATCAACATAAATTTTAATATTCATTAAATTTCTTATTGATGCATCATATAAACTTAAAATNCCTTCTAAAATNATTATATGGTGAGGTTCAATATCAATGGTTTCATTCATACGTTTATGAGTTTTGAAATCATATTGAGGTATAGATACTTTATTACCAGATTGTAAATTTACTAAATCAGATTTAAGTAATTTAAAATCTAGTGCATTCGGATGATCAAAATTTGTCTTTGATCTTTCATCGAAATTCAAATGGTTAATCTTTTTATAATAAGAGTCTAACTGTATTAAGACAACATCATTTAATTTGAACTCTTTTGCGATATTTTTAGCTACAGTAGTTTTACCTGAACCTGTACCTCCACATATACCAATTATTATAGAATTATTTTTCATTTACCAAATGGGTTAGGTAATAAATCGTTAATATGAACTTTCAAAAAATTCTCGTCATCATTTTGACCTATATATATTATAATATTATCTGTGTATTCATAAATAATTTGCCTGCAAGATCCGCAAGGGAAAGCGCCATCTTTTGTAATTATCGCAAGTGCTTTAAAGTTGTTAAATCCTTGTGCAATCGCAGAGAAAATAGCAACTCTTTCAGCACAAAGCGTAGTAGGATATGCTTTTGATTCAATATTGCACCCTTTGATAACTATANCNTCNGAAGTCAGCAAAGCTGCTCCAACTGGATAGTTACTGTATTTTGCTTTTGCATAATTTTGNGCATNTTGAGCATGCATTATTANTCTTTTTGGATTCATTTTATGGTATAATATAAAAAATTCCGTTTTTNTTTAAACTATTTCCTACATTATCATTTACATTTAATGATAAATGGTGTTCACCTAATGATAAACTATTTTGCAATTCTAAAATAATTTCTTTTCTATAACTATTATATTCAAATATTGTGGGAATATTATCTATNGNTAANGAAATGTTATTTTCATTTATTATACCTGATAAATTATCAGACACATGAAATGAGACTTTGTTCAGTGTTTTTTGTTTGTAACTACCACCAATGTCAGGTATTAATTGTGATATTTGTGGAGGGATNGTTTCATTTATAACAGCAAAAANTTCTCCNGATAATATATTTGTATAGATTGTATTTTTGATTGTATCNATTTTAGAATTNATAAAAACCCATTTCTCTTTGTTTTCATTNTAATAATAAATTGAATTTGTTTTTTTAATGGGCTGATTTTTTGGTAAATAAAATTCAATTTTTAATTCTTTCCTAAACGGTATTATTTTTGGACCTATAAAAACTGGCTCTAATGTAAATTTAGTATTTTTAGGAGGTCTTATTTTTTTTGATTCNATCCAAACAAATGTNGTATCAAAAAATGTTGAATTGTCNCCAGAAATTTCAAGGTTAAATTTTTTACTGAAAAAATTAAAATTTTTGTAGTTCCATTTACAGCAACTTTTTTTATCCATTTTCGTACATTCAAANTATTTTTGATTTTCACATTCTTTATAATTATCATAATTCCAATCTTCGCAAAATAAATTTATACATTCACCATCTTTATATGCGCTTGACGATGAACAATTTTTATTTTTAACAGTTCCGAAGCCATTACAATAATTATCTTCAAGTATAGAACTAGATCCAGTGATTAGTTTTTTGTCAAAACATCTTCCTGAGCAATCTAGAACTTTTCCATCTGGGCAGGCTACTTGACTATTATCAGAATTATCACAGGTAGTACAATTTTTTTGACAATTTCCAGAATTAAAAACTAATCCATTAATATCAAATTTATTTACAATATTAGGTTCGCTCTCATATACAATTGATATAGATTTAATATCATTCAATTTAGAGGGATTTAGGACATCAGAAACAAGAATACATTTATCAATCCTGTTTAGATTATAGAAGTTTGAATTAAAATTATTTTCTATAATTAGATAAGCTTTTTCTCCTGAAAACTCCTGTTCTGTATATTGAATTATTACACCATGTTCATAATGTAAAACTTCAAATTCACCATTAATTGAAGTTGAGTAATCATTAGAAAGATCAATATATTGAGGAATTATTTTTTGTCCTGTTTTATTTTTTCCAACAACTTTTATTATTGGGAAAAAATCGTTTAAATATTTAAATCTAAATCTAGAGTTTGATAATTTTTCTGATCTAACTGGCTTTAAAATTTCATTTTGATCAGCAAATTTAGTAGTATAAAATAGTTCTATATCAAGTTCGTCATTTGAATCGATATGTATTAAATTTTGTCCACTACTTGATGAATTTAGAGANATATTTTTTATATATGGCTGTACTTCATTGGTCAAAANACCAGATACCCATATATAATTATTATTAAAATCACTTATTTCAATTTCAAACTCGTGAAAACCTGGTGAAAGAGAAATTCTAGAACTATCACTATTGATAAAGTCTGGTAAATCAATNTGTGGAGTATTAAATAATCTTGTTATATTTTTATTATATAATTTTTTCGAGGTATAATCTTTTTCAAATAAAATATATCTATCACCTCTTGCCCAACCAACATCATTTAATTCAAAATTATCATACCTAATAGAATAAATAATTTTATCATCAAGAGCAAATTCTATATTATAAATTCCATAGTTAAATGGTTGTAAGTCAATTTTATCAAAAACACTTATTCCCACACCAAAAAGTCCATTAATTGATATTGTATCCTCCAAAAAAAAGTTTTTATCATCTTCGATCCATAAACCATCATTATCTTTACAATCAATTTTATTATCGTAACTTAGTTTTTCACCAGTAACTATATTTTTACAAATTGATAATTTTTTTAATGGAAATAATCTAGGCAAATTATATCCATTAATTTTNGTGTCTTCACTAAGGGGAATAAATGCTAGNGTATCTGCNACAGGAGNAGAAGTGTCTACAATNTCTAAATTTGTTAAAAGAGGATTTATAGGCTTCCCATTTTTGTNGCGTATTTCAAAGTGTAAGTGTGGTCCAGAGATTGTACCTGTGTCTCCAGTAAAACCAATAACTTCACCTCGTCTTACAGGATATGCATTTTTTTCAAAATAGTGATCAATTTCATATTTATTGTAAAATTTTTGTAAAGATGTAACGGTTTCTTTTATTTTGTCAGGGAAGTCACTGAGGTGAGCATAAAGAGCTTGATCACCGTTTTTTAATCTAATATAAATTGCTTTACCATAACCACTAGAACTGGTTCTGATACGTTCAATATATCCAGAATCAATTGAATAAATCTTTTTTCCATTAACACCGTATGTTCTAATATCGATCCCAGCATGATATCTTCTAGGTCTGTTATCTCCGAATACACCAGTTACAGTCTTACTTGCCTCTGTTGGCCATAAGTAGTATTGAGTAAGCGATATTTCTAATAAAAGAATGGTATATAAACAAAAAACAATATATTTTTTTATCATATTTTTGTAATTAATTATCAAGATAAATATTTATATTTGTAAATTATGTAACTTAGTGAGTTTGAAACTACAAATATTAAAAGCAAAAATACATTTATTTTCCAAAACTGGTAAAATAGGCAAACTTCACTCTTCATTTAATTTATCATCAAACGGTGTTAAAGTGAAAAATATTTTAATTTGTTTTCCCATTGATGAAGCATCATTTAGAGTAGCCGCATATAGTTTTAGAAAAGTGCAAGAAACAATCTTAAAAGAAACAAATTTAATATTTTTAGTACCACAAAAATACCGAGAATTATTACATTTTAATTATGGGCAAATATTTACATATCAGCTTAAAGAAGAACAAGATATGATATTTTCTGAAGATGAGGTAAGAAACATTGTAAAAAATACAAATTTTGATATGATTATCGACTTNAATTCANAATTTAATCTATCTTTGTCTCAATTAATTAGTTTAATTCCATCAAAATATAAAGTTGGGTTTCATTCTGAATTTTCAGATTGGTTTTATAATATTCAATTTAATATTTCAAAGGATAGTTTTTTAGAAAAAGGTTACAGTCAAATTAAATCATTATTAAAAAGAGTATGAATTATATACTATTTGAAGATCAAAATAGCAAATTTTTAGATCCATTCTCATTAACTCACCCTCTTTTTGAATTAAGATGTGGAATGTTTAACAATTTGGAAAGGGTTATAAATTGTTTAAAGGAAGATGATGAGTTAATACTAATTGTAAGAGAAGAAATACAGGAATTAGTAAGGTTTAAATATCCTGCTTACAATGTTAATCCTAAATTGATTCCAAAAGGAATCTTTCTCAATGCATCTTGTATTTGGAATGAATCACTTTTGAGTCGGATAAATAATGGCAAGGTATATGTCAAAAACAACATTGTAGTCTCTGCTAATTCAGATGATGAAATTCATATTGAAAAGTTAAATGATTTTTTGAATACTAGTATACAGATACATTCAAGCATTGATATAGGCTATATTAAATATTTATGGGATGCAATATACCAAAGTCATGAACAAATTAAGTTAGATTTTAATTTTTTTTCAAATCAGAAATTAGGTTTCATACATTCCTCAGTCATCATAGAAAATGATGAGTCAGTATTTGTTGGAGATGATTCTTTCATTGGAGCTGGATCAGTTTTAGATGCAACTAACGGACCCATTGTGATTGATAAAAATGTTTATATAGATATTGGTTCTTTAATCAAGGGACCAGTTTATATTGGCGCAAACAGTGTGGTAAATCCTGGATCGAAATTAAGAGGTAATGTTGTTTTAGGTCCTGTTTGTAAAGTAGGGGGTGAAATAGAAGATTCAATTATACAAGGTTTTAGTAATAAGCAACATGATGGTTTTTTAGGACACTCTTATATATGCGAATGGGTTAACCTCGGCGCTAATACTAATAATAGTAATTTGAAAAATAATTATGGTAAAATACGTTTTAGTATACCTGGTAAAGAAATTAAAACAGAAAAACAATTTATAGGTGTTATGATTGGGGATTATTCAAAAACAGGAATATCGACAATGTTTAATACTGGAACATATGTTGGAGTTGGAGCTAATATTTTTGGCGGTGGATTTCAAGATAAAATAATTGAATCATTTAAATGGGGAAAAAATGATGTTACAGATTTAGATAAATTTTTAGCAACTTGTAATATTACTAAATCTAGACGAAATTGTACACTACATCAATCGGAAAAAAAGCTTTTATCAAGTATTTATAAAAAAAATAATATATTTTCTTGATTNGATTAATCACNCCCTGTATATTGGCTAGCTTACAAAAGGGAGAAAATATGGATTTTGAAGGAATAGTTTGTCCAGCATGCGCTTTCTCACTTAATGAGGAAATGTTGGAAAAACGTTTAAAATGTCCCAACTGTGGGACAAATTTAAAACAAAAAAAATTTTTAGGATTTTTAGAGTATCTAATGATGCAAGGAATTGTTTCTAATTTAGATTTTTTTGATGAAGATTTATATAATGACGAAAGAAAAATGGATGAAGATAGAGAGTTATTAGATGAAACTGATCCAAATGAATACGAAGATAAATCTGAACAATTTGAAAGATATGAAGATAGTGTTAATACTGATAAAAATGTTACTGATGAATCTGAATTTAGAGCTTGGGATGGTGTAGAAGATGATTGGCAAGAATTTAATAAAAAGAAAGATGAAAAATAATTATTATGGAAAAAGAAAACAAAAAACAACGTCAGTTAAAAATTGAATTAGATGAAAATTCCAGTCAAGGAGAATATGTTAACTTTGCAGTAGTTAGTCACTCTCCAGCAGAATTTATATTAGATTTTATTAGGATGTTGCCAGGCATGCCAAAAGCTAAAGTAAAATCTAGAATGATTATGGCTCCATCAAACGCAAAATCATTAGTTATGATATTACAAGATAATATAAAAAAGTACGAAGATAAATTTGGTGAAATTAAAATAAATAAGGGTAAAAATATAAATTTTCCAGGCTTTAAGGCTCCTGATGATACTTTACCCAATTAATAGTTATTTGTATTAAGATACTAGCAAAGAGTATTCCAATAAACATACCAACTAAAACATCTATAGGAAAGTGAACTCCTATATATATTCTTGAGAACATAATAACAAATGCTACAAACCAAAAAATATTCTTTTTTGAATAATATATATAACTGAAGATAGTTGCAATAGCAGAAATATTTGCAGCATGATTTGATGGAAAAGATTTATGTTTTCCACCAGAACCTCCAAGATGATTTACTAGTTCTTGACCAAAATGATACCAAGGTCTTTCTCTAAGATTATAATTTTTTATGAATAGACCAAATTGATCACTTAATAATATAACTAAAGGAATTAAAATAATTAGTTTATATCTATTTTTTTTATCTTTTATGCATAACATAATCCAACATAATAAAATTGGTATAATCCAATATTTAGGATTATCAAAAATGGGCATTATATAATCAAAAATTGGATTTGATAAATTTTGATTAATAAACATAAATAGCTTATGATCAAGGTATATAATATATTCTAGCATATATTCTATACTAAAGAGAAGTTGACAGCCTTAATGTAATTTGTCTTCCAAGTTTTGCACCACCAACTAATTCTCTGTGCATATTGTTAAAAATATTCATAGCCGAGAGGTTAAGTGAAAGATGATTGTTAATTTCAAAATTATATAATACATCAACAAGATCATATGGCCCAATGATACCAGCCCATATACCATCTTTCCATTCAAATTTATCTACATGTCTATAATTGACAGCAAATCCACCGAATTTAGAATCCCATTTAAAACCAAAATTATATTTTAGTTTTGGAGCATTAATAGGATCATTTCGTTTTGTAAGTTCATTGTAATACTTAGTAGAATTATACCAAGCAATGTTACCATCGATAATTATTTTATCTGTCAAGAAATGAGTAAATCCAATGTCAAGACCTTGCATCCATACATTACCATAGTTAAGATAACTTAGGATTACATTTGGAGGAGATTTTGTTACTCCTCTGATGTAGTTGTATGTTCCATCTTCATTTTCAAGCGTTGATAAAACTTGTTCAGCTTCATCTAAACCTCCTTGAACACTCCATTCGTCAACTCCTACAGAATTAAAATAGTATGTATATAAATCCAAACCTGTTGCAGTTTCATATCCTGCAACAGTAGGGATTTGCGACCCATTAAAATTAACTTCGTGTGGGTGCAAAAATTGAGTTTCTCCATTCTCATCAATATATGTAAAACCCCATTCACCTGGATCAACAGGATTTCCATCGTTATTGCTGTCACCTTCCCANCCTGCAGTTTCAGCCCAAGTAGCCCAATCATTGTCATCATCTAAACCATTCCAAGCAGTACTGTAAGGATAAAANGAACCAATTGTATCAGTAGGCATAGTTCCCATAAAATTTAAATTATCATAATCAAGTTCAGCGCCATTAAATAGGTGAGCATCGACTTCAGAGGTTCTTTGGACAATGGTTGGTGTAATAATTGTAGCAGAACTAAAAAAATCTGTGTAATTACTTATATAATAATCTGCTGTTAGAACTGTTTTTAGTCCTACCCTTCCTTTAAAACCAAGTTCAAAAGTTTGTATTTGTTCAGCTTTAATTGGTTCTACATCAGGTATGTTCAGAGATTCAATTGGAGTATATAAAACACCATCACCATTTAATTCAGAAATGAATACCAAAAATTTACTTGTATCTAAAGGAATGTAGTCTANCGGTGCACCTGAACCTGAAAAATTAAAAAAGAATGGTGCATTCTGTATTCTATCTTGGTAACATTGACCAATATCAGCGCAATTTTCTGATTCATCTTCAAAATAGTTTCCTAAATTTTGAGCTATTCCATTTCCATCATAATAGATTGGTGGTGAGATATCTTTCGTGTAGATATCATTTGGAGTTGTTCTGTAATATGGTGAGCCATCTTTATTACCTTTAAAGTATACATCAAAAATATTAAGTTTACCTATATATAAATCTTGATGCAATGTATTAACAGTAGGAACATTGTAAGCTCTACCATAAGTAGCCCTAAAAGAAAATTTGTCATTAGGATCATACATAAGACCAATTTTAGGACCTATTTTCACTCCATCATCTAAATGTTCATGGTAATCAAATCGAGAAGCGAGAATGAGTTCAAGTTTTTTATCGGATGTAAGATACGTTTTTGATTGAAAATAAAAACCTAGCTCATAGGAATCAACATCGTTATATTCATCTTCTTCATCTACACCTTCGCCTGATTCATCAATTAAACCGTTGTTATTATTATCGATACCATCAAACGCTTTTTCACCAGGTTCACCTATATCATCAATGATACCATTATTGTCATCGTCAATTCCATTTGTTTGTAATGCATAGCTATCACCATCATTATCATATCCATTTGGACCATCATTTAAAATAGTACCAAAAGTNTCTGGAGCAGTTTCAAAATAATCAATTCCCCANATGATTTTAGTGTTCGTTAATTGAAAATTGCTCGTAGTAAAAAAATCATTAATATTAAAATTATGTTGAATTTGGGCGGCGTAATTTTTTGAAGCATCTTTTATTTTATTACCTAGACCATAACCCCTTGTTTGACCAGAGTTTCCTTTATTAAGGTATGCTTGAGCAAACCAATTTTTATACCTTGATCGCAATTGATAATAGTCATATTTATATCCTTCACTTAAGAATCTTCCAACACCGGTTACTTGTTGAGTTTTTACCCAAGAAGATCCTGATTGTATACTTAAATTAAAATCATCATTTGGATCATAATCTATTCTTATTTCACCCTTTAAATTTTTAACTTCAAAATCAGGATAGTCTGATACTCCATCGCCATTCGCATCTGTGACAATATCCCAATTGTGTTGATAATCTCCTTCTCCACCATATTTTCCATCACCTGAATCTAAAATTCCATCTTTTTCGCCTGTATCGTAAGGACGTAATATATCATCATTTTCTCCTGGATCTTGTCCTGGATAGTTATCATCGCCGGGACAGAGTCCATCATTACCACAATCCAGAATTACCTCTCCAACATCCCATATACCATTTGCTATAGGCCAAACATCTGAATCTAAATTCAAATAGTTTTGTTCATTGATACTAGTATTATATCCATCTTCATTATAATCTGGTATGCCATCACCATTGTCTACCCATCTATCTCCAGGCTCCCATTCACCATTGCATTCACCCGTATCAGCATAGCCTGGATAATTTGGATTTGAAATAAAACCACTACATTTACCTTCTCCAAATAAAAGATAAGGACATTCCCCATCTAATCCACAATCTTGAATATCAGTACCATTATTATTCAATGATTCACCAATTTGGAATTCTAAATCACCAGCTTCATCAATAAAAGGATCTCCAGGAAGACCATCAATACCATAATCAAATACCCATGTATCAAATATTGGAGTAAAATTGTCCTCATCCCATTTGTATTCTCCGTAAATATGGCAATTTTGGTCAGGAACACCTAAATTCCCAATTGCACAATCAGAATAATCGTAATTTTCATCGTGAAAAGGATTTAGGTCTCCATTAGGAAAGTATTGATTAACTCTCCCATTGAATACCAGTAGATTCCCTTGTAAGTTTGTTAGCGTCCTTGATGATCCATCAGAGTTTGTTCGTTCGTGAACATCATCAATAAGACCATTACCATCGTTGTCAACACCATCTGCCCATTGATCAGTTTCATAATCAATATTTTCATCAATTATTCCATCACCGTCATTATCTATACCATCAGCAATGAAATAGTCTTCATCAGTTTGTCCATCTCCATCATCATCATAACCATTATACCAATCTTCACCCATAACTCCATCATTATCTGGATCACCTGTATTCATTGCTTCACCATCTCCAATTAATACGGAATCTCCATATATATTAATTTCCCAAATCCCATCATTTATATCATTACCTTGAGAGCTAACATTACTCCAAGGATTATTATCTTTACCATCATTTTTTCTGTAAGGATGTCCAACAATAGGTGCTCTATGTACAAACCATTCTTGTTCTGATATATATGGCCATTCTTGTGCGCGCATAGCACCACCAGAAATTTTCATGCTCCAGTTATTGAATTTTTTAGCCCATCTACCATCGATTTTCAAAAGATCTCTATCATCATTTGTTCCAGAAATATTTAAAATAAATCCTTCACTTTTAGCAGGTGATTTACTAGTAATATTAACAACACCACTGTGAGCATTTGCGCCATATAGAGCTGTTGAAGGACCAAGAACAACTTCAATATTTTCTACATCNTCAGTTGATTGTGGAATTGCACTATAATTTATAGCTCTTAATGCTGGTATATTGGCTACACGACCATCTGTTAGTGTAAGTAATCGTGTACTAAAGCTACTATTGAAACCTCTAATTGATATAGCATAATTATCAACCCCACTAGCAGTATAATCAACCCCTTTTAGTCCTTTTAAAAATGAGCCTAAATTTGCTGATGCTTCTCGTCTAATTTCTCTTGAACTTATAATCTCCATTGAAGCTGGAGCTTCTGTAATTTTTTCTTTTCTTTGCGTACCGGTTACTGTTGTTTCTTGGAGCTGAATAGCTGATGGGCTTATGTCAAAATTATATGTGTAATTTTGATCTGCTTTAACTTTAATTATTTTTTTTTGATTTTCATATCCTATGTAAAGTACTGAAACAGAATATTCACCAATGGGAATATTTTGAATTTTATAAAATCCATCNAAATCCGTAGCACTACCCAAGGTCGTAATGGATGTTGGATTTTGTGTTTTTTCTAGAATAACATTAGCACCGGTCAAGGGATCTCCAGAATTCAAATCTTTAACATAACCTGATATTGTTGATCCTTTTGAAAAAAGGAAATTGAGAGATGCCAGNATAATAAATAATGTATAGTTAATTTTTTTCAAAGTTATTTCCTACAAAATTTTTTAATGAACGAATTTTAAATTAGAGATTGATAGGGGTATTTTAAAAAGTTTTTTTATAAATAAAGCAGCCCCATAGTAGGGGCTGCTTTACAAAATATAATTAATACTATATTATTTTATTAACATTACCTTTTGAACGCTTGTAGCAGTTCCTACTTTGGTTTTAATAAAGTATAAACCACTAGGTACATCAGAAGCATTCCAAGTTAATGAATAAGAATTAGCACTTAAATTATCATTTACTAATACATCTGTTAATTGACCCATAACATTGTATACACTAATATTTACATTAGAGTCTGTATTTAAATCTAATTTAAGATTTGTAGATGGGTTAAATGGATTAGGATACGCAGCGCTAACTTCAAATTCAAATGGTGTTTCAACATTAACGTTGATGTATCCATCATTAGTAGCTGCTAAAACTTCATCTATCGTGTAATCTCCTGAAGCAGTGAATAATTCACCTTCTGGAGCNACTACGATTAGTGTAGTTTTGTTACCTGAAGTTTTGTAATCTGCAACCATTGCATTNGATGTCATTTCAATTTTGAAATTATCTGTATGTGATAAAGTCATTTGAATAGCACCTACAAAACCATTTGAATCCATTAGAACGGAGTTATCTGAGGTTTTGATTGTTGCAGATGTTGCATTATCAGCTGATCTTCCATTTAATATTTCAGAAACAATCGCAACTACATCAACTACATCAATAGTACCATCACCACTGATATCAGCATTTGTTAAAGATTCACCTTCAAGAGTTGTATTACCTAAAATGTGACCAACAACAGCAACAACATCAACAACGTCAACGTTGCCATCAAGGTTAACATCTCCAGCTATACTACTTGATACTTCGTAGAAATCGATATAAACCTGACGCTCTTCAAGAACTTTGAAGCATTGTGCTGGGTGGTTAAAAACCAATCTTCCCATACAATCTGAAGGGTCTCCATCAGCCAAACAACTTGGATCAAAATCAAACATTGTGTCATCCAAAATACAATTTCCTTCATCATCTGCTTCTAAACAAGGTTGTGCTTGGATTGTTGGATCAGTCAGAGCTTGTAAAGAATGAAAAGTAATAAATGGTCCTGCTAATCCACCTAGATATGCTATATCAGGATATAAAACATATCCCATATCAACTGAAACAACTTCAATGCATCCAGCAGGGAAAAGATCTGTTAAATCACCAAAAGCTGGGTAATTTAATGCTTCATAACCAGCATTAGCAGCTGCAGGTACGCAAGCCGCATTAATGTTAGAAGAAGGGATAGCACCTAAACCTAAGATTCTGTCTAAAGGTGTTCCATCACCATCTTCATCCCATCCATCTTCTGGATACAGAATATCGCCGAAACCACTTTGTGAAACAACACCATCAATAGCGTGCCATTCCATATAAATATCAGCTGCAGGTAAATCTGGAGCTCCGTCGCCATTTAAATCAATCCAAGGGATTGTTTGATCTGTGATGTAACCCTGAGCCATACCTGGTAAGTCAGGAGTTCCGTCTCCATCTAAATCAATTGGAGTTGGTTCTTCTGGAAAATAATCAAATAATTCAGATTCGTAAAGGGCAAAAGTACCAATTGGTAGTTGATCTCCTGTTGGCATACAAAGGCCATCAGAAACCATGTCTGTACAATCATCAGAACAACCANNTNNATCATTTGNAGTTGACGAACACCAGTAATCAGCTTCACTTTCTGTGTAACCATAGTTCTCCACAACATAATCAACACAGGAATCCATACAATCATTACAAGCTATGTCATTTGCACAAGCACCGTAAGCAGTTGAACAGTCGTCACCACTTCCACCATTTGAACAAGCCCAGTCAAAATTTTGTACATATGGACTTCCAGATTCCATACCTAAAATTGATGTTAATTGAGCAACATTTCCACCAACATTTGCCATATCTGATGAATATATGATTTCATCTGTTACTGGGAAAATTCCAAGCTCAGTTACACAATCAACTAAGTCGGTTGTTGGATATGTACTACCCTCTGTAAATGCGCCAGTCCCATCTTCATAGAGTGAAACATTAAGGTTAACACCTGTTTGTTCAAGAAATGGACCACCAACTGGACCATTAACTACTTGACCAATAGGATCCATAGCACTAAATGTTTTAAGCGGGATTGCCGCACCTAGGCCATAGTTGTCAAATACTACTAGCTGTTGATCTTCACCTCGAGCTAAATCAGTATATTTAACATATACCCCATTTAATTTGTAATCACCCGCTGCATCTTGAGCAGTAATAAAAGTCATTAGCGTGAATGACATTATTACCATTAGTTTATTAAGATGTCTCATTATTATCCTCCTTATTTAAGATATTTAGATAAATCTTTTCTTTCTATATAAGCAAATTAANGTAAGTAAATTTNGNGTGATTATCAAAGAGNTTTTTGNACAAAATTATNANNATTNTATTCTNNNTANTGNTTTTTTTTATNATATTATAATTTGNNTNAAGAAANANTNANAAATTAACCCANCCNGGNCCATCACCACCTTCTGGNGTAACCCAGTCAATGATTTGATATGGATCCATGATATCGCAGGTNTTACAGTGAACACAATTGGAAAAATTTATATGCATCTTTTTTTGCTCATTTTCTTCAACGATATTATANACATCAGCAGGGCAAAACTTTTCACAGGGATTTCCAAATTCTTTTTCNCANTTATCTATACAAACATTTGTATCTTGNATATGCAAATGTGGTACCTGATCTTCNTTATGACTAGTTGAAGANCGNTANACATTTGTTACTTTNTCAAATAAATATTTACCATCGAATTTTANATTTTNATATTTTGAATTATCAGTTACAGATTTGGGATCTAAATGTTNGTGACCAGATTTTGAATTTAATTTATTTTTAAAACCCCATCCTCTACCACCAGTAAACAAACCAATGCCAGCATTGTACATTCCAGCAAATAAACCTTTATCAAAAGCTTGATGAAAATTTCTAGCCTTATACAATTCTGGATAAATCCAGCTATTTTTTATATTTTGTTCAAAATTATTTAGCTGGTTATCTAAATCATCATTAATTAGCCCACTATAAATGGTATCAGCAGCTACCATGCCTGATTTCATTGCTAGATGTATTCCTTTAAGTCTTTGTCCATTAAGAAATCCTGCTGAATCACCCACTATCAAAGCACCTGGAGCATTAAGTTTTGGTAATGAATACCAACCTCCCTCAGGTAAACTTTTGGCACCATAAGCAATCATTTCTCCATTTTTTAATAGAGATTTTATCCAAGGATGTGTTTTTAGTAATTGAAGTTCGTGGTGCGGATCAATATTAGGATTTGAATAATCTAAACCAGTAACTAAACCTAAATCCCAAATATCATCTTTCATGCCATAAAGAAATCCACCACCAAAAATATTATGACCTAATGGAAAACCCATTGTATGTCCAACATAACCTTCGGGCACTGTATCTTTAGGCATTTTCCATAATTCTTTTACACCAATTGCCCAAACTTGAGGGTTTTTGCCTTTCATTAAATCATACTTTTTAATAAGTTTTTTTGTAAGACTACCTCTAGTACCTTCGCCCAAAATCACAACTTTAGCATGTATATCAACACCAGGTTCAAAATTAGGCTTTTGATTGCCATTTTTATCAATTCCGCGGTCCCCAGTTCTTACACCTACGACTTTATTATCTTTATAAAGTAGTTCTGAACCAGCAAAACCTGCAAAGATATCTATCCCATCATCCTCACATATACTTCCTAGCCATCTAGTAATTTTTCCGATTGATACAATGTAGCATCCATGGTGACTCATTTGTTTTGGAATATATGGAAAAGTAAATTTATTGTTTTCACTTAAATAAAACATTTTTTCTTGTTTCACCTTTGATTCAATTGGAAAGCCTTTTTCAATATAATCGGG
>NZTO01000016.1 GCA_002703375.1 Fidelibacterota bacterium
CTGACCATTATCTGAATATTCTTCTTCAAACCAAATCGATTTTTCTCTTCCAGTTAAACCTTCGTAACAATACCCAAAACATTCATCATCTAGTTTAGCACATCCACTTTCTAATTTATAATTATCTGGTCCATCACATTCTTGATCACCATCTTCATCAGCGCAATATGAACAAAATTCTTCTTTAAAATCAAAATAATCTTCAGGATCTAGTTCAGTAATTGATAATGGGAGCCATTCTTCTTGTTCTGATTCAAATTCTGTTTCATAATAAATTTTAACTTTGGAATCATTCCAGTCAAAACAATCTCCATGACAATCATAAGGATTATCCCCAATGAAATTCGGACAGTTTGGATATTCATCAATTCCAAAAATAATATCTACATAAACTTCATCCCCTGGAATATCATCTGGCCCACAAAATTCTTCATCTGTAGGATGATTTATATCACCCAATCCATCTTCATCTAAATCAAGATAATATAGAGATGTAACGCACTCTGTAATAATACATAGTTTTTTGTCTAAAGCATCTTCTTGCGATGTTTGACCATTGGGTATAGTAGGATGTGAAGCTGTTACATAATAACAATATCCTTGTTGTGGCGTTAAATTGGAATCGGAGAAATAAGTATATGTATCATTATAAGTATCGTATGGTTGATCTTGATACTCAAAAGAATCCAATAATATCAATGTAGATTGATTNAAATCTAAGCTATTAGAGTTCATGTCGTCACATACATTATTTCCATCTGAATCTTCACAATCGTTAAATTCATATCTATAAATATTGTAGACATACGGCGTTGCACACTGATAAGGACAGTTATAAAAACCTACATTACAATTTGAGCAATCTAAGTTTTGAGGAGNGCTATCNATATTATTACCAGGTTGCCACAANGTCGGTAGCCATTGAAAATCAGCAATTGGTTCGGTTTCGGAAGTATGATANAATATTGTTTCATCATAATCATGTTCTATATAGAAAATTTGATCATATTCAACATCATATGTACCGCTCATTGTAAACAAGTGGCAAGTTGAATAACTTTCACATTCGTCTATAGTACANATACTGCCAGACCAATTTCCTCCAACTTCATTACAACTAAGNTCAGTATTTTCATCAATAATTACATCTTGATCACATACTTGATTTCCATTTAAATCATTAAAATTCCATTCTCTTTGAGAAATGAATTCTTCAGNNCAAGTCATCTNNAAGTGACTNCATTTCTTCATATTCAAAATAATATCCACAATNATNATCANCATTTTCGTCAACCCAACTAAGAACTTGTTCTTGATCTTCACATATGTTNTTNCACTCTCCAGTATCTGCAACTNACCAATTTGGATTTGGAGGATTAGAATTATTGCAAGANGTTCCAGATGTNGCACATTGACCATTGATCCAAGAGCCTCCCAAATCTAGNCAATCATCTTGATTATTTATATTTACAACTTCTAAAAAAGGACAAACTCCATCTAAACCACAGTCATCATACTCCAAATATAATACCCAATCAACATTATTAGCCTGAATCACATTAGAATTAACATTTTTAGACCAATTTAAACTTTCTAAAAAACCGCCATTAATTGAATTGATTTGAAGGTTTGCATCTCCATTACGAATACCAATATTAAATGCTCTTATAGGATCAAAAAAATTCCTCACAAACGATACATCAAAATCTACTGATCCATCTCCATTATCATCAATATTATCAATGAGAAATGTAAGTCTATAATTATCTTCTGGCTCATCCCAGGAAAAAACTACAGAGTCAGGTCCAATCAATAATGATTCATCTGAATTAAGTAAAACATTCAAATTTGTTGGATAATTAAAGTTCGAGAAAACTAAATTATTTAATAATAACATTAGTAACGTAAATTTTATTTTTGTATTAATATATTTCATTTTCTTTTCTGTAAACTATTTTTATGGGTCTCAAAATAATACACTTTAGAGTTATTATCAAGTGATACTCATCAAAAAAATAAAAAAAATTACAAAAAATTGAATTTTAAACTNTAAACACCAATTCAAAATAAAAATTTATAAACTTAAGTTAAACTATTATCGTAAATTTTAATTAAATATGAACTTAAAAAATCACATTCTTATTTCAAGTTCTCACTTGGAAGATCAAGTATTTGGTAAAAGTATTGTTTACATATGTGAACATGATAAAAATGGAGCGATGGGATTTTTAATAAATAAACCTTTTCCTGAAAAAAATCTCAAATTAATTTTACAAGAAACNGGACTAAGTAAATTAGAACCTCATCCCAATATATATTTAGGAGGTCCAGTCGGTATAAATANTGGTTTTTTCATCCATACTTCGAAATATTATACTGAAGGNACACAAAAAATATCAAAAACAATNTCAATCACGTCTAATCTCAACGTAATTGACGATCTTGCAAATGGTTTAGGACCCAATAAATACCGTTTTTCATTAGGCTATGCTGGATGGGATAAAGGTCAACTAGATCAGGAAATTGAAAATGGCGATTGGTTCATTATGCCGGCTACATCAAAATTAATATTTAATACTCCAGATAGTAAAAAATGGGANACNGTTTCATCAGAATTCGGAATAGACTTAGTTGAAATNACCGGCAATACCGGTTTTGCTTAAAATTAATTCTANANAGTTAAATTAAAATTATCTATNATTATACCTGGTGCCATTATTCCACCAGGCTGTCTACCATCATATGTTCCAACTTCTGGTATATATTCGATAGTGTCAGATATACCAACTAATTGATCGCCAAAAAAGTTGTAAATGCTATCATCAAATCTCATGTTTTCAATAGGAGAAACAATTTTACCATTTTCTACCCAAAAACAAGCATATCTAGTCATACCAGTAATTCTTCCACCAATTCTATCACTCCAATTTAAATAATGCAAATTAGATAAATATAATCCTTCGTTTAAATGTGACAACATCTCAGNTTCTTTTAATTGTCCTGCTGATAATTTNGGTGTTCTTAGATATTCTCCATNCTCAGCAAAATTAGAATTACAATTATATTCTTTTGCTGTTCTACTACTTACCAATGTATTTTTTAATTTACCATTTGTAAAAAGTTCGATGCANTTTTCAGAAATTTCTCCATTTGAATTGAACCTTGGTACTAATCCTGATCTAAAATCTTCAGAAATATTTAATTTTGNAGATAATGATATATCATTTTCTCTCATTTTACACAATGCACTATTACCTTGTCTAATCGATGCTTCACTTATACCACCCCAAGAAAGCATACCAATCAAATCAGCAACTGCTGCTGGAGCTAAATAGGTTCTATAATTTCCAGGAGATATTTTTTTAGAATTATCATTCATTATTTGACATTGTTTTTTTTTATTTTCAAAATGGTGGTTAAATTTTTCTTGATTCCAATCTGAACCAGCATATGTTCCTTTTACCATTTTTTCATTCGGAGTGATCAAAGAATAATCTAGNGAATATGAGTTTGTTTCAAACCAATTTCGTTGACCATTTGAATTCGCACTACCTCTATAGATTGGTCCACTTGCCCAAATGCCAGTAAAGTCAACACCTTGAATTATTGGTAAAACGGAATCTATAACTTGATCTCTTGACAAAATGTTTCCATCATTTATTTCACATATTGATTTAGAACTATCTGGCCTAACAATATATGGATCTTTGGGAAGATTATTTATTTCATTCCTCATCATTTCTATGCAATTCAAAACATTATTTAAATCAGTAGAATGGTCACCTTGAAATGAAAGACTAAATTTACAGGATCTATTATTTTTAATAAAATTAATGTATAAATTTGCATCATCTACACAACCTGTTTGACGAACTTTTGCATTATTAAATCGTATATACTGAGATTTTTCACCAGAAAAAGATAAAATAAAATCTTCATCTTCATTTCTTTTTTTCATTATTTCATCGCAAATGTAAAAAAAATTATCTTTCATTTTAAGCTCCTCCAAAAACGTCTATATTTTCAAAAAAACAAACCGGTGATGCATGNCCAACTCTAATAGCTTGATTTGGTTCTCCTTTACCACAATGTGGCGTGCCAAAGTATTCAAAGGTATCTTTATTACCAACCATTTTTAAACTATTCCAAAATGGGGTAGAAATTGCTCTATAATTTGGATTTCTAATAGTTTTAGTTAACTTACCATTTTCAATTAGTTTACCATACTCACATCCAAACTGAAATTTATTTCTGTANTCATCNATAGACCATGATCTATTTGATTCCATGTAAACACCATTTTCAACCGAAGNAATNATNTCGTCAAAAGTAGAATCCCCAGGTTCAATATTCAAGTTTGCCATTCTATCAATAGGACTTCTATTCCAACTACTTGATCTAAAATTAGCCACACCTTCTATTTTTGAACGTCTTTGACTTTCTACTCCTCCTAAACCTCTCAATAATNTTCCGTCTTTTATTAAATATTCTTTTTTAGCAACATCACCACTGTCATCAAATTTATAACTTGCAAATTCACCTTCAAGCGAAGGGTCAAAAGTTACATTTAATAAATCAGATCCATATTTTAAATTTCCAAAATCTTCTAATCTAACAAAACTCCATCCAGCATAATTCCTCTCATCACCCAAAATTCGATCCATCTCTAATGGGTGCCCTATACTTTCGTGTATTTGTAACATCATTTGATCTGGAGCTAAAACTAAATTTGTTTTTTTTGTTGGACACTCTTCTGCACTTAAGAGTTCTACAGCTTGTTCCCCGACAATTTGCGCTTTATTCAAAAGCGCGTGTTCATCAAAGACTTCGTAACCAGCTTGATAGCTTTGGGCTAATCTTCCATTTGCAGATCTACTCTGAATTATATTACCATCTTGTGCTGTTGCTGAAAAATCAATAGACATTAATAAAAAGTCTTGACTAAATTCGCTACCNCTTGAACTTACAAAATTAATATCAGTTTCTACAATTTTAAAAAATGATGAAGCACTGACTATTTTATCGGAAACTTTAATTGATTCATTTGTTTTCATTAATATATCATTTAGTATCTCTGAAGATACCTCTTTATTATTTTCTCTGTAGGAACTAAACTTACCAACTGATTTAGGCCTNACATCTTTGTCAAAACTACATAGCGACCATTTTGAAGCTAATTTTGCTTGTTCAAGAGCACTACTAGCGGCATTTTGAATACTTTTAGAATCAAATTTATTTGTTCCGTAATATCCAAATTGTCCATTGTACAATACTTCAATTAAAATTCCATGAGTCAAATGTCTATCATTTGCTTTTGGATTTCCATCTCTAACCGATCTGTAAGTAGTGATTTCTCTAACTTCTCTTATACCTATCCAATCAGCTTTAATATTTATTTCATTTAATATTTTATTTAAATTTATTTTCATTTATTGCTCTCAGTTATATTTTAAAATTTACAAATTCATTTATAATTAATTAATATTATAATCAACAAATCCATCTTCATTAAGAAAGTTGAAGTTTTCATTTTCAATAATTAATCCTAGTTGTTTTTTACCCATTTTTGATCCGCCATCAATTAGCAACCAATTTAGATTTTTATTATTTTGATAAGGTCCATATGGGGTATTCCCAACTATTAATTTTCTATTTTTGAAATATTTTTCAAACATTTTTTTATCTTCNTCAAACTTTGAAAAAATAAATTTTTTATCCCAAGTGATTTGATATAAAAATTCATTTGATAAAACTTCATTATTAGAAATAGCAATCATTTGATCTTCATTGATAAAACCTCCATGAATCGCTATGATATTTTCATCTAAATAATAATCTTGTAAAAGATCGGAAAAAAACTGTCTATGTATAAAAGGTATTTTTTCAATTTTTAAGTTTAAATTATCAAAATNATTAATACCGTAACTTTGCAAAATTTGTCTTCCACCATTTTTAATCCAAACGGAATTTGGGGGGTTTTTAAATTTNAATAAATCTATAAAAAACAGATCGTTATTTCCTTTTATAAAAAAAATTTTTTTTGATTTAGATTTTAATTTCAATAAAAAATCTATAGTTTCTCTAGCAGAATATTTTACAGAATTTAAATTATCAACATAATTTCCAACAAAAATTAGATAATCTTCATTTTCATTATATTTTGCAAAATTTAATAATTTTTCTAGACCAAAATGATTTGCATGTAAATCACCTATTAAGATATATCTATTCAAAAATATTTATATTATAATTTTTTCTGTAAATAGGCATTTAATGCAGAAGATATTCTAGAATTAATTTCAGAGTAATGTGCACTTGTCATTTCATTCATACCAAACATATGCTGTGAATTTTTAACTAACTTTTGTATTTCAACTAAACTTTGCCTTGCTAATATTCGTGCATCGTAATTTAAACTTGCATCTTCATTTATCATATCTATTAAAATGTCAAGATGAATTCTTTGCAAACTCCTTCTAAATGAATTTACATTTTCTCTTTCAACTAACTCAGTCCAAATAGACTCTCTTATTGTAACAAAAAGCTCAGACATTGTAAACTTATCATTTTGAGATTGAAATCTGATTTCATTATCTTGAATTCTACTTAATACTAATGGATTGAAAATTCTATATAATGCTCTAGCATGTAACCTTTCGACTGCATTGTGAATTGGATAATCTAATCGTTTCATGTTCCATACTGATCCCCTAAAATTCCAAAATCTATTTGGTAAAAGCTTATTTAATAATTCTGGAGAAAAAGAAAAAGCGTCTTTATGAAAAATCTTATCATTCAATAATTGAAGAGCCTTTCTTTGTTGGGATGCAGGAACAATATTTAATGGCTGTCTATTGCCTGGATCACCAATNTGATCTCTATATATGTAACTTCCTCCTATATATTTAGTAATTACATTTATAGCGCCTCTATATTCTCCCCAACCCTGACCAAAAACTCTTCTAATTTTTTGGAATTGCTCCCCTTCTACTTCAAAATTATTTAAAATATCATTCCATAGTTCAGTTGANAACTTTATTCTCAAACTTGAATATTCTAGAGGGTCATCACCTAGATCATAAAGATTGCAAGTAGGATCCATACCCCAAACAGAGGAACCTCTAGCATCTTCGTCTGTTCCGTATTGAAGGTTTGGNTCAGATACCCTACTAATAATTTTTTCTAACATAATTTCTTCAGAAACATATAAATCGGGATCATGTATAGCATATGCGTATTCAATTGCCCAATAATCATAGACTCCTAAAGTTGTATGGTACCACGATCCCTGAGGTTCTCCTTTTGGAGATAAATTAACTGGATTATAATCCATAACAGAACTAGTGACTCCATTTTTTTCAGTAAACATTTTATTTTTTAAATCAAAAAGNGAATAAGTTGCACTTGCTTTAAAATTATGTCTCAATCCAAGTGTATGTCCAACTTCATGAGCTATTAAATCTACCAATCCATCATATATGAATTGTTCTTTATCTTTCTCATTCACTAAACCTCTGCTATTTAAAACACTCCAGCCAAAAGCCATTTGATGCTTTTTACCTTCAGCATAATTACATTCATGATCATGCATTTCTAAATTTTCTTCTTCCTTGTAAGATGACAATGGAGTAATCCATTCTTCAAATTCATTNCCATAGTATCTTACATAATCAGAGCTGACTCTAATATCTGCATCATATAACTCACCAGTAAATGGATTGGCTCTTGATGGACCAACTGCATATCCGCCACCAGGAGTAATAATCCATCGAATAGTATTATATCTCACATCAGCTGGATCCCAATCAGCATCATCNGGCATTTGTTTAACAACAATNGCATTTTTTATTCCTATTCTTTCAAATGCATCATTCCATAATAATGCACCTTTTTTTATTGCAGGTCTAAATTTTTCTGGAATTGTATTTTCAAGCCAAAAAACTATTGGTTTTACTGGTTCAGATAATTCTTCTTCAGGNTTTTTTTTCTGTAAATCCCATCTATTTATATATCTTTTGTAGGGAGTTTCTGTTAAAACATCTGAATAATCTTGGTAAATTGTTGTAAAATGTCCAATTCTATCATCTGCTTCTCTTGGTTTATAATTTGTGTTTGGTATTGAGGACAAACTGAAATGATATTTATGAAACATACTTTTNGAGTCAGGAAGTGTATATAAATCATTTGGCTTACCATTTTTAAAATGNAACATAACATCAATTTCAGTATTTAGCGGAAATGATTTTATTTCACTGAAATAACTATTTTTTTTATCAAATGAAAATTTATTTTTCCTTTCTCCTGTAACATATCCAACATTATTAAAATCTTTTATAAACAATTCGGACATATTGATTAAATATGATCCTTCTTCACTAGGCTCTCCAATAATTTTAGAATTTGAAAATACTGAGTTAGAAAAACTTTGTTCAACAGCCTTCTTAGAAGCAAAATTCTCTTCNGCTCTAAAATATACATTTTTATTTATAAGTTGAATATTTTGACCTACTTTATTAAAGTAAAAAACAAATTCACTTAACATTGATCCACCATCAAACATCATTCCATCACCTGATTGTCTAGTCATATTACACATATATAACTCATTGAATTGGTTTGATTTAACTTCCAAATATGCAAGATTTTTATCCTCATTGTAAAATATATTAAATAAACCAGGGATTTGTTTCATATCTTTTATGTTATTAGCAAATGAGTTTTTATTTTCTTTCTTGCTATCTTTTTTTACGTCAGTATCATTCTTTTCATTTTGTTTTGATGAGGAATTATCCTTATTNATATGATGTTGGTCAACTCCTTGTAAAAAAGCTAAAACAAAAAATAAATTTAAAATACTTAATCTTTTCATCGTAACTCTCCTCTTGAATTTAAATACTAATAATTTGATTTCTTTTGGGTCCAGTAGAAATAATCTTAATTGGCGTTTCTAAAACATTACTTAATAACAGTATGTATTTCTTAGCATTTTCTGGCAACTCTTCAAAAGATTTTTTACCATATGTTGATTCATTCCAACCAGGAAAATGTTGAAAAACCGGCTCTACTTCGTTCAAATAATATTGAACTTCAGAAAAATTTGAATATTCTTTTCCTTTTACTTTATATGAATTACAAATCAATACTTCATCAAATTCATCTAATATATCCAACTTTGTCAATGCAATTTTTGTGAAACCATTTAATTTACAACTATATCGCGCAGCAACAGCATCAAACCAACCACACCTTCTTGGCCTTCCTGTTGTTGCTCCAAATTCAGAACCAATCCTTCTTAATTTTTCTCCAAAACGATCATTTAATTCTGTAGGAAAAGGGCCCTCACCTACTCTTGTTGTGTATGCTTTAAAAATACCTATATTTTCATCAACTTGGTTACCCGGAAAACCTAACCCTGTTGATATTCCCCCTGAAGTTGGACTTGATGAGGTCACATATGGATAAGTACCATGATCAATATCCAACATTGTACCTTGAGCACCCTCAATTAAAATATTTGAATTTTTTTTATGTCTTTCATGCAATAAATTAAATCCATCTTTAATATATTTAGATATTTTTTGACAGCACTTTTTAAATTTATCTAATGAATCATTAACTTCGTTCAAATCAATATCGTAATTATCATATTGACTAGTTAAATCACTTAATTTAGATTGTAGTTTAAGATTTAAGTTGCTATGATCTAATAAATCAAAGGCTAATATTCCAGCTCTATTATATTTATCAACATAGGCGGGGCCAATACCTTTCAATGTTGTGCCTATTTTATTTTTAGATTTAGATTCAGAAAACTTATCAATCATTTTATGAAAAGGAGTGACTATATGTGAATTAAAAGAAATATACATTCTATCTTCAACATTAATATTAAAGCTTTCCAATAATTTAATTTCTTCTACTAATCCAATTGGATCTANAACCATACCATTACCTAATATACAGTCACAATTTTCTCTAATAATTCCTGAAGGAATTTGATGCAAAACTATTTTTTTATTATTAATGTATACAGTATGTCCAGCATTAGCTCCTCCCTGATATCTAGCAACTAAATCTATATCTCTACAAATATAATCAACAATTTTTCCTTTACCTTCATCTCCCCATTGACCTCCAATTACGGATACAACTGACATTATTATGTTTCCTTTTTAATATAAAAAGACTCCTAAAGGAGCCTTTCATGAATGTTTTTATTAAAAATCATTAAGCTAGTTTGCCAATTTTTGACCTGCTTTTTTTTCAAAATAAATCATCACAGCACTTGCAACATAAATTGATGAATATGTTCCNACAAGAACTCCAATAATTAAGGCCAAAGCAAAAAGCTTAATTACCTCACCACCAACAAAATACAACATACATACTACCAATAATGTAGTTAAAGAAGTAATAAATGTTCTACTCAAGGTTTCATTTAATGACAAATTCACAACAGAATCTAAATTTTCTCTACTATAATTTGTAATATTTTCTCTTATTCTATCAAAAACAACTATTGTATCATTAAGAGAATATCCCACAATAGTTAGGAATGCTGCTATAATTGTTAAATCAATTTCAAAATTTAAAATTGAAAAAATACCAATTGTGATAAGTACATCATGAATCAATGCAGCTACACTACCTAAAGCNTAATATCTATCAAAACGATACCATATATAAAATAGAATTCCAATCAATGCAAAAATAATTGCTTTAAAAGCATCCGACCTTAATTCTTTACCAATTCTTGGTCCAACAGTTTCTACACGACGAACATCAAATTGTGTTTTAAAAATGCTTTGTAGATCTGCAATTAGTATTTTAGAATTATTATGAGAGTTCTGAGTACGCAGAATATATTCTTTATTATTACCAAATTCAATAATTTGAGAAACAGATACATTGCTATTTGCTAATGTTGTTCTCATTTCTGATATATCCATAGGATTTTCAAATTTTATTTGAATTATAGTGCCACCTGTAAAATCAATTGATAATTTAGGTCCTCCATTTATGAACAGATTAATTAAACCAAAAAAGATCAACCCAATTGATAAAACTGTGGTAAATTTTATTTTATTTAAAAAATTGAAATTAGTTTTGTTAAATAGTCTCATTTATATACTCAATGATTTTAAAATTTTGTTTTTTGTNAGTGTCATAAAAAAGGTTCTAGTTATAAAAATTGCACAGAACATTGAACTTAATATTCCTATNCTCAATGTTACTGCAAATCCTTTAATTGGACCAGAACCCACCCCTAAAAGCACTGCAGCAGCAATTAATGTTGTTAAATTTGCATCTAATATTGTTTTAAAAGCACGATCATATCCAGACCTTATTGCACCCTTGACTGTTTTACCATTATCTAATTCTTCTCTAATTCTTTCAAAAATTATTACATTAGCATCAACAGTCATACCTATAGTTAATATTAATCCAGCTATACCTGGCAGTGTTAGAGTTGCACCTAAGCTAACTAAAACTGTAAGAATGAATAGAANGTTAATGACTAATGCTAAATTTGCTAAAATTCCTGAAAACTTATAATAAAATATCATAAATATGATCACCAATATGAAACCATACATCATAGCTTTTTGGCCAGATTGTATTGAGTCTTTACCTAAAGATGGACCAACTGTTCTTTCTTCAATAATTTGAACGGGAGTTGGTAATGCACCAGCTCTTAAAACATTAGCAATATCTTTAGCTTCGTCAACATCATCAAGTCCAGTGATTTGGGTCATCCCGTTTGGTATTTTATCTCTAATAACTGGTGCAATAAANACATTTCCGTCAAGTATAATTGCTACACTTCTTCCAACATTTGCACCTGTTGATATTGACCATTTTTTCGTACCTACAGAGTTCATNGTTAAATTTACAATAGGCAATCCTGAAGCATTGGTACCAGTCGCTCCATAATTAGCTGAAGCTTCTTGTATAACGCCACCTGTTAGTTCAGATACACGATTTACATAATACAAGTTTCTAAAATTAACTAAACTACCATCCTCTAAATTGANAGAGCTAGCTTTATTTGCCCATAACAATCTTCCATCATTGGGAATGATATCTTTAATCTGCTGCAATTCTAAAATTGATTTTACAGAATTATACTCTGATTCTATTACACCCACACCACCAGGAAAGGCTTTGAGGTAAGCAGAAAAAGGTCTTTCTTGNAATAGTTCATCTGATGTTTTGAATAAGTTTAATTCATTTAAATTGTTNTCAAAAGTATCTTCTTCATCAAATAATCCTTTCAAAACATCCTCAGATGAGGAATCAGGATTTGCAATGTCAACTTTTTCAGCTTCTTCTTTAGCAAGAATTAAATTGTCTTNTAAAATCAATTCATCAATAGAACTGAATAAAGATTGTTGTTGTTCAATTTCTTTTACAATACTAAACTCTANTAAAGCTGTACTTTGAATGAGCTTTCTAGCTCTTTCAGGATCTTTGACACCAGCTAATTCTACAATTATTCTACGATTACCAGATTTTTGTATATTGGGTTCAGAAACACCAAATTGATCTATTCTATTTCTGATGATTTCAAGAACACTATTTAATGAATTTTCGGTTTGTTTTTTTAACTCATCCAAAACATCTGTATTTCTTGNTGATGATATAAGGGAAGAATATAGTCTTTTCAAAGGAATAGAATCTTGCTCAACAATCAAATTAAATTCATCAAAAAAATCTGTTTGATTATTAATAGATCTCTTTTCAGATTCATTAATAGCATTTAATAGTTCTGGACTCTTATTATTAGCTAATTTTTTAACTAAGTTTGGGACATCTGCTTCTAATACTACATGCATCCCNCCTTGAAGATCAAGACCAAGATTAATTGAATTTTTAGATAGTTTTTCATATTGCGATAAATCNTTTTTTTTCATTAATTCTTTATCTTTTTCTGATAAAGTTAAAAAATTATAACTTGGCCACAGCCTGTAAGAAACAAACAATAGCAACAAAACTATTACAAACCATCGAGTACTAATATTTTTAAACATAAGATTGTTGATGAACTAAANTANATATTATTAAATAAACAAGANTTCAATTTAAATTCATATTATTTGGATAACCAACAATTCATTTATTTTTTTTTAAAAAAAAAACATTCTNACAAACCGAATTATTGCATATCCAAGAAAAATACAATTAATTTAAGCATAGATAATATGAAACTATTTGATACAAAAGTNATTGCAATCGCTAATCAGAAAGGTGGAGTAGGTAAAACCACTACAGCTGTTAATTTATCAGCATATTTTGCTGTTGCTGAAATACCTACATTATTGATTGATATGGATCCTCAAGGGAATGCAACTACAGGACTTGGAATTTCAATACCGAACTTAGAAAAAACTGTTTATGATGTTTTGATTGGTAAAAATGATATAAATGAAACAATAAAAAAAACTGACTTGAAGTTTTTAGATATTTTACCATCAAACTCTCAACTAGTTGGTGCTGAAATCGAATTAGTAGGTATGTTAGCAAGAGAGATGATGCTCAAAACAGCAATTGATTCAATGATGGGAAAATATAANTACATAATTATTGACACTCCTCCATCATTAGGCTTGCTAACAGTTAATGTTTTGATGGCAGCAAATTCTGTTCTTATACCAATACAATGCGAATATTACGCATTAGAAGGATTATCTCAATTGTTGAATACNATTAGATTAATACAAAAACATAAAAATAAAACAATAAAAGAAGATTTAGAAATTGAGGGCATTCTAATAACAATGTTTGATAACAGATTAAATTTATCTAAACAAGTAGTTGATGAGGTTAAAGATTATTTTGATGATAAAGTTTATAATACTTTTATACAAAGAAACGTTAGATTGGGTGAAGCACCTAGCCATGGGAAACCAATTTTATTGTACGACGCAACATCTACTGGTGCACAAAACTATATGAACTTAGCTTCAGAAATATTNAAAATCAATGCCTAAAAAAGGATTAGGAAAAGGTCTCAAAGCGTTAATCCCAGAATATGATTCTGTAAATGAAAACAATCATGATAACGAAATTCTAATATCTTCAATAATACCAAATAAAAATCAACCCAGAGTGGATTTTTCTAGTAGTCATGCGAAAAAAGCCCTTGAAGACCTATCAAATTCTATTAAAGAAAATGGTGTTTTGCAACCAGTTACAGTAAGACAAATAAAAAATAATAACTATGAGCTCATTGCAGGTGAAAGACGTCTTAGAGCGTCAAAAATTGCTGGTCTTAAAACTATACCCTGTTATGTAATAAAAGTTGACAATGAATCTGAAATGTTAGAATTTGCTTTAATTGAAAATATTCAGAGAGAAGGTCTCAATCCAATCGAAGAAGCAGAAAGTTACCTTTTATTAAAAGAAAAATACAAATTATCTCAATCACAAATAGCAAAAAAAGTTGGCAAAGGCCGTACGACAATTACAAATTCGCTTAGGCTGCTTAGATTACCAGAAAATATAAAAGAGAGTTTAAAATCAGGTCAGATTCAANCAGGACATGCAAGAGCAATTTTAAAACTTAGTAATTCTANAGATATAAATNATACTTTTGATAAATTAATAGAAAAAAATCTAAGCGTTCGACAATTAGAGAAATTAACAAATGTAATAATTGAAAATCAAAAAAATATTAANATTAAAATAAAAACCAAGACCGCTAAAATTAATTTTACTGAGTATGAAAGAAAAATTTCTCGAATCTTTAATGCAAAAATAAAAATTAAAAATACAAATGGTAAACTAATAATATCATTTCCAAAAAATAGTAATCACAAGAAAATACTAAGTATATTAATTAATAACTAGCAATTGAANACAAAATTCTAAAAAACATACAAAATTGAAAAANAACAATTATACATTCTGGATTATATCGGATAATGACTCTTTTAGAAAATCGTTTAATCTATCAGAAACATTTATAAAAATTATAGTTGCTATATTTATTGTAATTTTTATGTTTTCAATTTATGGATTTTTAAGGGTGATAGGAAAAGATAGATTGACTAATGAAATTAATGAACTTAAAAAAATTAATAATTTCTCAATTGATGTTGTAAAAGCATTAGGTAATGACAGTTTAATTCATAAATATCCTAGCGAAAAAGAATTGATTGATAACTATTTTAAAAACCTNGATGAAGTTAAATCAATGATACCACCAGTATCAGGTTATGTAACTCAAGGATTAGATTTAAAAAGCAATTTTACGCATACTGGAATTGATATAGCTGCAAANAAAGGAGAGAAAATTTTATCTCCAGCTGATGGTTTGGTTGTTTTTAGTGGCATAACAGATGATTTAGGTAAAACTATTATAATATCACACTCCAACAATTTATTCTCATTGTATGGTCACAATGACAAAAACACTGTTAGTCCAAGAACTATAGTAAATAAAGGGGATGTCATTGGATATGTTGGCGAAACAGGAAATACTGATGGCCCTCATTTGCACTTTGAATTATGGAAAAATTCAGAAGTATTAGACCCACGAGATTATATCAATATTTATAAAAAAAAGGACATTTCAACAGATGAAACAAGATAATCAAATAAGTTCAATTTTATCACCAGAGGTAGAAATCACTGGAGATGTAAAAGTAAGTGGTAGTATTTTAATTTATGGTAAAATTTTAGGTAAACTAGAATCACAGGGCACTGTAAGAACAGCAAAGGGTTCGTATATAAAAGGTAATATTTTTGCTAAAGATGCACAGATTAGTGGAAAAGTTGATGGAGACTTGACNGTAAAAGGNAAAGTAACTTTAGGAAACAGTGCCTACCTTACAGGAAACCTTAATGCAAAAGTTTTAATAATTGAAGAGGGTGCTCAATTTGANGGTGTTGTAAACATGATCAAAAAAACAGAAATTTCTAAAAACGACTTAGATAACAATAAATAAGTTAATTATAATGAGCCGATTTCGCAGTAATCTGCAAAAAGCCATTTCAGCTTCATCAACACTTCTTGGTTCAATTTTACTGTTTGGTATGATTGGGTACTATTTGATGAACGAGTATAAAAATGATTTTTGGTTTATAAGCTTTTTAATTTTAGGCTCTCTTGTCGGATTGTTCGATCTTTACAAGCAAATTAGTAAATAAAAATTTGATCGGAATAAAAAATGATATTTTTTTTTAACCTAATTATNTCAGCCATATGTATTGTACCTATAATAATATATTTTGTGAATCCAAAAATGCTTTCCAAAAATCATTTTAGAAATCATTTTATTATTTTTATTTCAAAATTATTATTTATTTCAATGTTTATATATATTTTTATTTATAATTTTAGTATCTATAATTATAAGTTATTTATTGTAACTGGTTGCTTTAATTTTATCGTTTTTCATTTTATAGAAGGTTTTGTCAGTCAAAAAAAATTAATACACAATGATATTAAAAAATAAAAAAAACATTTTATTTTTAGGTTTATTTTCAACAATTTTTTGTGCTTCAGGCGAATTNACCGGTTGGGGAAATGTAATTTTGCACCACGTTGCTGACTCAAAACCTGTCATCATTAATAACATAAAGTTTTCTAAGCACATAATCATGCTTCTTATTTCAGCATTTGTCACATTTATTTTAGCTTTTTTAGGAACATCCAAATATCGAAAAAATATTAATTCAAAACCTAGTGGGATATCACAAATTTTTGAAATATTAATGGATTTCGTNAACAAAGAGATAGTAATACCAAATATNGGNAAAAGTTATTCTAGAACTTGGACCCCTGTTGCTATGACTTTTTTTGTTTTCATTCTTACAACAAATTTACTTGGACTAATACCTTTTTTTGAATTTATAAAAATTGGNGGTGGTGGTGGATCTACAGCAACAGGAAATTTTGGTGTTACTCTTGGATTAGCAACAATAACTTTCTTTGCAATAATAGTTGCTGGAGTAAAAAAGCATGGTTTTATAGGGCACTGGAAAAATATGATTCCCAGTAATGTTCCTGGACCTGTTTTATTAATTTTGATACCAATCGAAATAATTGGTATGTTCGTAAAACCTTTTGCGCTAATAATGAGACTAGGTGCAAACATGACTGCAGGGCACATAGGTATGGTTGCCATATTTGCTCTACCGATTATTTTAGGTAATGGAGTTAATGTTGCAATTGGAAACGCNACTTCATTGTNTTACAGTGTGGGGNTATTTACGGGTTTCATTGCAGTTTTGTTAAATACTGCAATATATTGTTTAGAAATAATTGTATGCTTAGTTCAAGCATATGTATTTACGCTATTGTCAAGCGTATTTATAGGCATGGCTATTCATGCAGATCATTAATAATAACAAGGAGAAAAAAATGTCANTTTTAAGAAAAACTCTAATAAGTATGATTGGAATATCAGCGGTTTTTGCAGCTAACCCAGGAGCAACATTTGCACCTTTAGGGGCTGGAATAATTGTTATTGGCGCAGCAATTGGTATTGGAATGTTCGCATCTGCCGCTGCAAATGCTATATCCAGACAACCAGAAGCTGCTAAAGATATAAGTGGCGCAATTAATCTACCTCTTTTCTTATTGGAAGGTGTAGCTATTATTGCTTTAGTTGTTTGTATACTTGCAGTAGTTGGATAAACAACTCATGAGTAAATTNAAATGTNTAATTTATTTATGTAGCTTTAGCNTATTACAAGCTGGNGGNAGTGAAGGAAGTTGGATCAATGACTGGTTAATGCCAAATACTGGACTAACATTATGGTCAATTGTTACCTTTTTAGTTCTGCTAACATTATTAAGATGGAAGGCATGGNNTCCATTAATGGATGCATTGGATGCTAGAGCGGAACAAATAGAAGATTCTTTAANTAAAGCTGAAAAGGTTTCTGCACANGCAGAAAAACAAGCATTGAAAAATGAAGAAATTTTAAATGCAGCTCGACAAGAATCACAACAAATTCTTTCTCAAGCNAGAGAAGCAGGTGATAAACTTAAAAGTAAACTTGAAGAAGATGGAAAAAAAGAATACGATAATCTATTAGAAAAAGCAAAAGAACAAATTGAAAGAGAAAAAAATCGAGCAATTTCAGATTTGAAAGATCACGTTTCAAGTTTATCATTAATAGCAGCTGAAAAAATAATTAATAAATCATTAAAAGATAGNGACCATACTGAGATCATTAATAATACTATTAAGGAATACGAACAAAACTAATACAATGTTAAATTTTAATCAAATATCAGAAGCTTTTTTGAATTTTGTAGATAAACAACAAAACAATGAAAATATAGTTNATGATTTAGTAAAATTTAACCAACTATATAAGAAAAATAGTTCACTAAAATCCGTTTTATTATCAAAAAGAATCAATAAAAATCAAAAAGAAATAATCTTAATGAATTCATTAGATTCTATAATTAATAAATCAGTAATCGCATTTATTCTTTATTTGTCTGAATATAATGCAATAAAACATCTATCTAAAATATCAAGCCTTATAGAATCAAAATATAAATTAAGACAAGGTGTGATTGATGTTGATTTAATTTCAGCCGTCAAGGTAGACGCAAAAGTTATAGATAGTATCAGTAATTTTGTGAAAAAGAATCATTCTAAGAAAGCCNTTATCAACGAAAAAATTGATAAAAGTTTAATTGCTGGCTTAAAATTAAAAATTGGTAATACAATTTTAGATGATTCAATACATAACAAGTTACAAAAACTAAAAAATAACCTAACAAATAATATTAACTAAAGGAAAAAAATGAATATTGAAATGAATGATATTGCTTTGTCAATTCGAAAAGAAATGGAAAAATTCGATACTTCTATTGATGTAGCCGAAGTTGGTGAAGTCATAATGGTTGGTGATGGTATAGCACGTGTAAGTGGATTAGAAAATGTTATGTCTTCGGAGCTAATCGAATTGCCCAATAACGTAATGGGTATGGCATTGAATTTAGAGGAAGATGAAGTTGGTTTAGTTGTTTTTGGTGATACTCGTTTAGTTAAAGAAGGTGATCTTGCAAAAAGAACTGGTAAAGTTGTTGAAGTCCCTGTTGGAAAAGAATTACTGGGTAGAGTAGTAAATCCACTAGGTCAACCAATTGATGGGAAAGGTCCGATTAATGCAAAAAATTCACTACCCGTTGAGAGAAAAGCTCTTGGCGTAATGCAAAGACAACCTGTNACTCAACCTTTACAAACAGGTTTAAAAGCAATAGACAGTATGGTTCCTGTAGGAAGAGGACAAAGAGAACTTATTATTGGTGATAGGCAAACAGGAAAAACAGCTGTTGCAATAGATGCAATTATAAACCAAAAGTCAACACAAGATACAGATTCTCCCGTTTATTGCATATATGTAGCCGTTGGACAAAAAGCATCAACAGTTGCAACAATTGTTGCTGAGTTAGAAGAAAATGGTGCAATGGAATACACAACGGTAGTTGCAGCAAATGCTTCAGATTCAGCACCTCTTCAATTTATCGCACCTTATTCAGGATGTGCAATGGGTGAATTTTTTCGTGATAATGGTCAACATGCTCTTATTGTTTATGACGATTTATCAAAACAAGCTACNGCCTANAGGCAGATGTCTCTAGTTCTCAGAAGACCCCCTGGAAGAGAAGCTTTCCCAGGTGATGTCTTTTATTTACATAGTAGATTGTTGGAAAGAGCGTCAAAATTATCTGATAATGAAGGGGGTGGTTCNTTAACCGCTTTACCTATAATTGAGACACAAGAAGGTGATGTATCGGCCTATATTCCAACAAATGTTATTTCAATAACAGATGGACAAATATATTTAGAAACAAACTTATTTAACTCAGGTATCAGACCTGCAATTGATGTTGGATTATCAGTCTCTAGGGTGGGTGGTGCTGCTCAAATTAAAGGTATGAAAAAAGTTGCTGGGACCTTGCGTTTAGACTTAGCTCAATATCGTGAGTTAGAAGCATTTGCAAAATTTGGATCTGATCTAGATAAAAATACACTAGCTCAATTAACACGCGGTGAAAGAATGGTAGAAATTTTAAAACAAAATCAATATGTTCCAATGGATACAGAAAAACAGGTTGCAATTATTTTTTCAGCTGGTAAAGGCCTACTTGACGATATTCCTGCAAATAAAGTCAGAGAATTTGAAGCCTCAGTTTTAGAACATTTAGAAAATAATCATAAAGATTTATTAAATTCTATTAGAACCAGTGGAGAAGTTAGTGATGACGTTGGAGCTAAGCTTGAGAATGAAGTTAATGATTTTAAAAAAGGTTTTTTATCTTAATCAATGGCAAATCTGAAAGATATACGTAACAGAATCAAATCTGTTAAAAGCATACAGCAAGTTACAAAAGCAATGAAAATGGTTGCAGCTGCGAAAATGAGAAGAGCTCAGGAAAATATGGAGCAAGCTCGACCATATACGTTTAAAATGGAAAATATGCTAAATAACTTNNTTTCTGAAGTTAACAGCGATTTACTACCTGTTTTAGAAACTAGAAGTACGATTAAAAAAAAATTATTTGTAATTGTCACAGCTGATAGGGGCATGGCAGGAGCATTTAATACAAACATAACAAAAACTGCTCATAAAGCAATAGATGACTTTGGAAAAGATAACTCTATATTGTTATGCATAGGTAAAAAAGCTTACACTTATTTTAAAAATCGTAACTATAATATAAAAAAATATTACATTGATTTTTGGTCAGATTTAAAATACCAANATGCAGTTGATATATGTAATTACACCAAAAAACAATTTTTAGATTCTTCGGTTGATCAAGTTGATATAGTTTACAATGAATTTGTAAATGTTGGTAGACAAGAAGTTAAAAATAAAATTTTTCTTCCCTTAGAAAATAAATCAAAAAAAGAAGAATCTAATGAAATATCAGATCGTATTTTTGAACCTTCAAAAGAAATTGTTTTAAAAACCTTGGTACCAAANTACTTAAATACTCAAATTTGGCAATTTCTATTAGAATCATACGCATCTGAACAAGCAGCAAGAATGTTAGCAATGGAAAATGCAACATCTAATGCACAAGATATGATTAAAGATTTAACATTACAATTTAACAAAGCCCGTCAAACAGCAATTACAACAGANATGTTAGAAATTGTTAGTGGAGCCGAGGCACTAAGCTAAAAAAGGATATATTTATGTCATCACTAGGAAAAGTTTCACAAGTTATGGGTGCTGTTG
Source organism: Fidelibacterota bacterium (assembly GCA_002703375.1). Taxonomy (GTDB): domain Bacteria; phylum Fidelibacterota; class Marinisomatia; order SCGC-AAA003-L08. Next base: position 21,220 of record NZTO01000016.1, read on the forward strand.
TTGATGTCTCTTTTGAAGATGGTCAACTTCCCAATATAATGAATGCACTTGAAATTGATAGAGAAAATAATGACAAATTAGTACTTGAAGTTGCTCAACATTTGGGTGATGGTAACGTACGAACTATAGCAATGGACTCTACAGATGGTCTAGTTAGAGGAACAAAAGTTTCTGATACAGGGAAACCAATTTCTGTACCTGTAGGTCAAGAAACCTTAGGGAGATTATTTGANGTACTAGGAAATACTATTGATCAAAAGGGCGAAGTAAAAACAGCAAAAGTATCACCTATTCACAGANCAGCGCCAAAACATGAAGATCTAGCAACATCTAAAGAAGTTTTAGTTACAGGAATAAAAGTAGTTGATCTTATGGAACCCTATACAAAAGGTGGTAAAACAGGTCTTTTTGGTGGAGCTGGTGTTGGAAAAACTGTTTTAATTCAAGAATTAATTAGAAATATTGCTACAGAGCATGGTGGATATTCAGTTTTTGCCGGTGTAGGAGAAAGAACCAGAGAAGGGAATGATCTTTATGCTGAAATGACAGAATCAGGAGTTATTGATAAAACAACTATGGTATTTGGNCAAATGAACGAACCACCTGGAGCACGTTTACGTGTTGCATTGTCAGGTTTAACAATGGCAGAATANTTTAGAGATGACGAAGGAAGAGATGTATTATTATTTGTTGATAATATTTTTAGATTTACGCAAGCTGGNTCGGAAGTTTCGGCATTATTAGGTAGAATGCCATCAGCTGTAGGTTATCAACCAACATTATCAACTGAAATGGGTGATTTACAGGAGCGTATCACTTCAACAAAAACAGGTTCTATTACTTCTGTTCAAGCTGTTTATGTTCCTGCAGATGATTTAACAGATCCAGCACCTGCAACAGCATTTGCTCACTTAGATGCAACATCTGTNCTTGAACGTAAAATTGCAGAGTTAGGGATATATCCTGCTGTTGATCCACTTGCATCAACCTCTCGTATTCTTGATCCACGAGTGATNGGTGATCGTCATTACAATGTTGCTAGAAANGTGCAATCTATTCTACAAAAATATAAAGATCTACAAGACATAATCGCTATTTTAGGAATGGATGAATTATCTGATGAAGACAAACTGACAGTTTCTCGAGCTAGAAAAATGCAAAAATTTATGTCACAGCCATTTTTTGTTGCAGAACAATTTACTGGTACTGAAGGTAGATATGTATCTCTTGAAGANTCAATTTCTGGTTTTGAAGCTATACTAAATGGTGATGCTGATGAATGTCCTGAAAATGCNTTTTCTTATGTTGGTTCAATTGATGAAGCATTTGATAAAGCCAAAGGTATGTAATGAATAAAACCTTTAAAATTGATATTGTAACACCAACAAAAACAATAAAAGAAGAAAACATTGAATATTTTAGAGCTCCGTCGAAAGATGGTTTATTTGGTGTAAAGTATGGACATGCAGATGCAACAATTGCTCTTGATATTGGAGAAATTAAAATTATCAAAGAAGGAAAAGAAAANTTTTACTCATCGAGTGGTGGTTTTGCTGATATAACAAATAATAAAGTNGAAGTATTGGTTGAAACAATTGAATTTTCATCAGATATTGATTCAGCAAGAGCTCAAAAATCTCTTGATAGAGCCAATGATAGATTAAAAGATAAGTCAATGGATGAGAAACGTGCATATATATCGCTTCAAAAAGCCTTAAATCGATTAAAAGTTTCTAAAAGATAACAATTTTATCTGACTATATCAGCTGCATTTACAAATTTATATCCTAATTTTTTCAATCTAGGTATTTCATCTTTAAGTATATCATAGGTATGTTTTTTAACATGACCTATGCCTATTGCAACGTCCATTTCTCGAGATAAATNNACAAGTTTTTTTAAATTTAATCTTATACTATCTGGATCATCAAAATTATCTAAAAATACTTGTCTTACTTCAGTTTTAACTCCATTTTGTCTCATAATCATGAAAGCTTTGCTATTTACTGTTGTGTAGCTATCAATGAAAAATTTATCTATTTTTTTTAAGGATTTAGCAATGTAGGTCATCAAATTAATATTTGATGTAGCTTTAGACCCCTGATGATTATTAATACCACCTGCAAAAGGTATCTCTATAAAAGCATTGTTTATTTTTTCATTTACTTGTTCATAATTTAAACTACTTGTTAAAATATATTTATTTTCTTTGTTNCGATTTTTGTCATACGCTTCCATAGGCATATGTATTAGTGTTTCAAAACCATATTTGAATGCCATATGAGCTATATCTTCTGAGTAATCATAACCAGGAATAATGGACATTGAAAAATCATTTGGNAATGTGAGAAAATCCATATGTAGATCATTTTCAGAATATCCAAAATCATCAATTATTATACAAAGTTTGCCTTGTACTATTTTTTCTTGATTGTTAGGAAAATAAAATTTGTTATAAATGATTGTAATAAATAACAAAATAGTAAAGGTACTTAATAGATATTTTATTTTTTTATTAATAATTTAATAGTACCAAACTATATCTAAGTATCTGGATATATCAAATACNGTATTTTTATGGGAGGTTACACCAATGTTAATTTCCCATTGNTTAAATCTATATGATGATCCAAAACCATAAATTANATCATTATTGTGTTTAGTTAAACCTAAATTTAAACTCATCATACTAAAAGATTTATTAATACCTATTTTAAATATATTATCATTATTTTTATCATAAATCAAATCAGATACNATTACAGAGTTTATTAAAGGTTCTATATAGGAAATACCAAATCCGTATTGTGATGGTATTGATGTTCTTAATTCTTCAGATACTTCATAACCAAAATTATTTAAATTAAAACCAAATTTAATATTTTTTTTATATTCATATGTAATTCCAAGATTAACTGTTATACCATACATNAATTCATTATATAATTTTGAAAAATTGAGTTTTAATAAATAAGCAATATCAAATTTATTTAATTTATAACCAGTACTGTAACTACTTGAAATCCAACTAGTAGAAAATTTACCTAAAGGTTGATCAGATGGATTATCTCCATATAATTCAATATCATCTATACTTAATGATTGTAAAGAAAAATATTTTGGTACATTATTTTTNAACCATAAAATAGAAATCTCATTACCAGGAATTTGACCCAACCAATTAAAACCTGAGAATCTTATTGACTTACTATTCTTATTCAAAATCGATGTTGGATTTATCCAAACATCATTTGAATTAGCAATACCTGCTCCAGTTGAACTAGCTGAAATAGCAGAAGTTGGTATATTTAAAGCCTCTAAACCAATTGCTTTTAATGTATGTACTATAAAAAATATTATTATGTATTTTTTATTCAAAATTTAATTCTCCAACTAAAATTATGGCTTATTCCTTCTTGTTCATGGCCTGGATCCAATGCGTAATCTAATAAAATTGTTTTGTATTTTATTATTGGAATACTCATTCCAAATCCACTTGATAATTTATCAGATTTTAATCCTACCCTAAACTTAAAAAATTTGTTGATTTCATATTCAATACCAAATCTGTATANTAAACTTTCTTTAGACATTATAAATGAAATTTCATTATTATTTTGAGTNTATATACCTGAATTATATTCATTGTCATTTTTTACTATTGGTAAAATTGAAATATCACATTGTCCAACAAAAGTAAAAGACTCATTGTGCAGATGCTTAAAACCCAATGAAAGTACTTTTGGTACATATATTGAATAATTCTTTTCTATATCTAAATATTTCCACCTATTTTTACCAATTAAATTTTTTAAACGAAACCCTACTTTAAAATTATCAGAACTTTTATATAAAAATCCAACATCTATACCAATGCCATTGTCATTTATATCNCTAAAATATGAATCATCAACGTTNGACTTAGACATTTTAAAATTTAAACCTAATTTAAAATTTTCTGTAAAATTTATTGCAAAAGTAATTATTCCATAAATTTTAGAATTAGAAAAATTTCGTGTTAAATCACCAATTTGATCTCTTCCTATAATATTTTTTGTTCCTGATCTAAAAATAGCAATACCTAAACCAGCCTTAGGGGGTAAATGCATATTGTAAACATAAGTTTGAATAAACCTATCAAGAGACATTGAAAAAAAGGAAATTCCAATTTCACGCTCTTTAACATTAGCAATTAATGCTGGGTTGGAAAATTGACTAAAACCTGAATTTTGAGCTGCAATTAACGCACCCCCTAATGCAAATTCCCTAGCATTTGAACCGTAACGTGTTTCAGATCCNGAGTAACCACCAATAATATCTGATTTTAATAATGATATATTAGAAGCAACAAAAAGAATAAATATAACAATATTTTTATACATTAATCGATTACCATTAACTTGGTCCATTTAGTAGTATAATCATTTTTTAATCGACAAAAATAAACACCATTAGCAACTTTATATCCATTAGAATTTTTGCAATCCCAAAAAAATTCACCAGTATTATTATAAAGCTCATTTTCAAATAAAACTGGATTTTTGATACTAATAACTTCTTCCATTGAAAAATTAAAAATATCTAATTTTGCATTAGATGTATAATTTTCAAAAGCAAATCTTGCATAACTATTTGTGGGATTAGGATATACATAAAATGATTCAATCAAATTATTTACATCTTGATATATTTCATTACCAATGTCCCTATATATGATCCAATTTAATCCAAAATTTTCTGTTTTAGCGATTCCATCAGGTGTACCAACCCACAATTCTTGATTTGTTTCATTTAATATAATAGAAGAATATACAATGGGTGATAAAATTTGCTGTCCATCATTACCAACCACGATAGGGAATACAGCCCAGTTTTCACCATCAGTTGATTTCCACAAACCTTGCTCTGACGAAGCATAAATTATACTATTGTGTGTGAATATATTATAAAACTTAATATTTAATTCTTCTAGTTGATAAGGAACATTCCAAGTAATTCCGCCATCATCCGTATAACTGAGAGCATTTCTTTCAATTCCACCTGTTGACCAAGTAATAGCCCAAATTCTGTTGTTATCAACTTGATAATTAAAACCTATTATCCAGTTACCAGAAAATCCATGATCTAATGAATTAAAATGTTCCCAATCAATACAATTAGTATTCTGATCTATAATTCCTTTATTTATGCCACCAGCTGTACCTACCCAAATAGTAGAATCGTTATGAGAAAAAACTGAAAAACCTTTATGATTATGAGATCCACCGTTAGTTGGATCGTTTGGGTTTAACTCATATTCTTGTGTATTAATAAAACCACATTTTAAAATTGACTGATTATCCATTGGTAAAGGTATAGGTTCCCATGGATTTAAATTATCATCAGGTAATCCTAATTCGATATTTTGAAATTTAAATCTTCTAATACCACCAGCCCAACTAGCAGAATATATATAGTCTCCAATAACAGCCAAATCGTATGTTATATTGTTGATTTGTGTTGTGACAGCTAATTGATTTAAATCTTGACCTCCCCAGCTCATTATCTGATACTTACTATTTCCATCAGGTATTGGATCAACAGGTTGATTTTTATAGTTCCATGATTCACCATTATTTAAAGAGTAACCTATTCCTGTTCCAGAAGGATAAGTTTCAGATGCGATCTCAATACTTTGACCTCCTGATGCAACAATAATATACGAATCATCTAGTTGTTTCGTAACAACACATGGATTGCTTCCATACGGTAATGAATCCGTTAAATAAGACTTGAAAAAATAACTCCCATCTAAATCTAGGTATCCCAACCCTCCAGATGTACCAAAAAATAGTTTATTATTTCCTAGTCTGATATCTACAATTTGGTTACTAGGTAAACCTAATTCAATATTATGAGTATCATTTCTATAAATGTTATTGATTTCATTCGTATCAAATGATAATTGAGTTGGAAGCATTGAAAATACAAAATGAAAGTACAAAAAGATATATAAGAAATTATTATTCACAAAATATATTTCCCATACAATCTGGATCATCACAATCAATATTTCCATC